>CAITJF010000101.1 GCA_903892645.1 uncultured Nitrosomonadales bacterium
CGGCAGATGTGCTGCTGCTGGGCACGGCAAACGGGGTGCAAACAATTATCGCTTAGCTTGTCATAATCCTGTCATGACAGGCGGGTAAAATCTCCCGCCTGCCTTTATCTTTTAAGGAAACCATATGCCCGCCACAGAACATACCTCGAAACAGTTCGACTCGGAACTTGAAGCGGTGCGCGCCCGCGTATTGCAGATGGGTGGCCTGGTGGAAAGCCAGATCCAGCTTGCACTCGAAGCGTTGATCAGTGGCGATGTGGAATTGATGAACCGCGTCATCGGCGATGACCACCGCGTCAACGCGATGGAGGTGGAGATCGACGAGAGCTGCAACCAGATTATTGCGCGCCGCCAACCTGCTGCAGGCGACCTGCGCATGGTGATGACGGTGATCAAGACCATCACCGACCTCGAACGCATCGGCGACGAGGCTGAGAAAATCGCGCGCATGGCCAAGCTGCTGTCGCAGAAGGAGCGCCTCATCCTGCCGCGCTACAACGAAATCAAGCATGCCGCCGAGCTGGCGCTGGACATGCTGCGCAAATCGCTGGACGCCTTCGCCCGCCTCGACCTGTCCTGTGCCGCGCAAGTGGTGCGCCAGGATGAGCAGGTGGACGAGGAATTCCGCACCATCATGCGCTACCTCATCACCTTCATGATGGAAGATCCGCGCACCATTTCCACCGCGCTGGAAATCCTGTTCGTCGCCAAGGCGATCGAGCGCATCGGCGATCACGCCAAGAACATGTCCGAATACGTGGTGTACATGGTCAAGGGGCGCGACGTGCGCCATGTGACCGTGGAAGAGATCGAGCGCGAGGTGCTTGAGTGATCGCACTGACTCCCCTTTTCAAAGGGGGGGCGCGGCGGCTCAGGCATTACGAACTTAAATTCCCCTCACTCCCCCTTTCGCAAAGGGGGAGGACCTGCAACATTTTCCGGCACTGCCGGACAATCTAACGAAAGTATTACTTCTCGTGCAACATCAACCCATCCTCGCTGCAGTCGATCTCGGCTCCAACAGCTTCCGCCTGCAAATCGCGCGGGTGGAAAACGACCAGCTCTATATGCTGGACAACCTGCGCGAACCTGTACGCCTTGCCGCCGGGCTGACCGACGACAAACGCCTCGACAAGGCTGCGCAGCAGCGTGCGCTGGCTTGCCTGCAACGCTTCGGCGAGCGCCTGCGCGACCTGCCGCACGAGGCGGTGCGCGCAGTAGGCACTAACTCGCTACGCGTGGCAAAGAATGCCGCCGAGTTTTTGCAGCAGGCCGAATCCGCTCTCGGTTTTCCCATCGAAGTCATCGCCGGACGCGAAGAAGCGCGCCTCATCTACCTCGGTGTCGCACAAGGCTTGCCGCAGTCGGGCAGCAACCGTCTGGTGATAGACATCGGCGGCGGCTCCACCGAATTTATCATCGGCAGGGGCCTCGAACCGCTCAAGCTGGAAAGCCTGTACATGGGGTCTGTCAGCTACAGCCAGCGTTATTTTCCGGACGGCAAAATCACCCAATCCGGCCTCAAACATGCCGAACTGGCGGCACGCAACGAGCTGCAAATCATCGTGGCTGAGTTTTCGCGCGGGCATTGGGATGAGGTGCTGGCCTCCTCCGGCACCGCGCGTGTGCTATGCGACATCCTCGAACAAAACGGCTACAGCAGCGGCATCACCCGCATGGGGCTGGAGCTATTGCGCGAGCATCTGCTCAATGCGGGTAACGCGGGAGGCCTTGAGCTGCAAGGCCTGAAGCCGGACCGCATCCTGGCGCTGCCCGGCGGCTTCGCCATCATGTATGCCGCATTCTGCGAGCTCGGCATCGAGCAGGCGCAACCCTCGCTGTGCGCGCTGCGCGAAGGCGTGCTGCACGACCTGCTCGGGCGTTTCCACCATAACGACGTGCGCGATGTCACCGCCCAGCAACTCATGCGCCGCTACCACGTGGATATGCGCCAGGCCGGGCGCGTGGCGCATCTGGCCGACTTGCTCGCGCGCCAGTTCATGGAAGGGCTGGTCAATGAGGATGCGCTGCGCCTGCTCGGCTGGGCAGCCAGCCTGCACGAGATCGGCATCAGCGTCGCGCACAGCGGTTACCACAAGCACACGGCTTACATTCTCGCCAATGCCGACATGCCCGGCTTCTCCAAAAAGGAGCAAAACCGCTTGAGCCTCCTGGCGCTGGCGCACCGTGGCGGACTGGAGAAAATGCACGGCCTGCTGAATACACCGGAAGTGCTTGCCCAAGCTATGGCACTGCGGCTCGCCGCATTGTTTTACCGCAACCGCAGCGATGCCGAATTGCCCGCCATGCAGGGACGCTTCAGCGGTGCCAAATTTCACCTGGCGCTCACACCCGGCTGGCTGGCGCAAAATCCGCTGACCGATGCTGTCTTGCAAGAAGAGGCGAAGCAGTGGAAAGATCTGGGGGTGAGTGTGCAGGTGCTGGAGGGATAGCATCGCAGCTTGTTGTTCCCTGCCATGTTAAACTGTCCGCGAAGCTGGCTAGACAGTCGCCGCGCACGCAAGTGCGGGGAGGAAAGTCCGGGCTCCACAGAGCAGGATGCCGGTTAACGACCGGACGCCGTGAGGCGATGGAAAGTGCCACAGAAAATACACCGCCGATGGCCGCGCAAGCGGATCAGGTAAGGTTGAAATGGCGAGGTAAGAGCTCACCGCGCTGGTGGCAACATCAGTGGCAGGGGAAACCCCATCCGGAGCAAGACCAAATAAGCAGGCTATGACGTTGCTCGCGTCGTCTGCGGGTAGGTTGCTTGAGCGTCAGGTAACGAAACGCCTAGAGGAATGACTGTCCACGACAGAACCCGGCTTACCGGCCAGCTTCACCTTTTTTGGCGGGTCAATTTGAAGCGTCCTGTCCCACGCTTGCGGGGCTGGCAACTTGCTGCAGCGGGCTTGAGATGGGTACGCCTGCACCATGAGAAGACAGCATCGGGAAATTTTATTGGCAATTTTTAGAAGTGTCCTTGATAGTCAAGGTGTTTGAAAACCCCTCGTTAAGGCACCCTTCAACAACGCCTCAAACTCCTCAGCAGGCACCGGCCTTGAAAATAAATACCCTTGCGCATAGTCGCATCCCGCATCGGCCAGCAGCTTGCGCTGCTCCTCCGTCTCCACCCCTTCAGCGATCACTTTAAGACCGAGCTTGTGCGCCATCACGATGATGGCCTCGGATAGCGCCAGATCATTGGGATCTGTCGCCAAATCGCGCACGAATGATTGGTCGATCTTCAGGTAGTCAATATCAAATTTCTTGAGATAGGACAGCGACGAATAGCCCGTACCAAAATCATCAATTGCAACTTGAATGCCCGTATCGCGAAATCCGAGCAGCCTGTCAGTGACGCCGGATTCTGCATTTAGCAGCAATCCTTCGGTGATTTCAATGACCAAACTTTGCGCAGATAGCTCCAGCTTCTGCAAATAAATAAACCATACTTTGCTCGGATAGTTAGCATCGTCACAGAACTGTACGGGCGACACGTTTACACTGACCTGAAGCTCGGCGTTGTACAACGCCCTCCAGAGCTTTAGCTGACGTGCCGATTCTTTGAATACCCAGTTGCCGATTTCGACAATCAGCCCGGTCTCTTCAGCCAGCGGAATAAACTGGGCAGGGCTGATCAAGCCGAGTTTTGGATGCTGCCAGCGGATCAGCGCTTCCGCCTTGTTGATGCGACCCGTAGCCATGTCCACGATAGGCTGGAAATAAACCATGAACTGGTTGCCAGCCAGCGCACTGCGCAAATCGTTGATCAAGCGCAGCCGGGTCTGTGCAGTTTGCTGCATTGACTGGGTGAAATAGCTAAAGCGATTGCGACCCTTATCTTTAGCCGTATACATCGCCTGATCGGCATTCTTGAGCATATCTTCTATCTCGGTGGCATCAACGGGATACAGCGTGATGCCGATGCTGGCCGACACATAGGCCACTTCATCCCCCAAATGGAAAGGTTCAGCCAGTTTCCGCAGGATGTTTTCGGCTACCCGCTCAACATTGCTGCTGTCGTCAAGCTCTGCCAGGATGACGGTGAACTCATCACCGCCCAAACGCGCCACGGTGTCGGTCTCGCGCACACAGTCGCCAATGCGGCGCGCTGCTTCCACCAGCAGGATATCGCCCATATTGTGCCCAAGCGTGTCGTTAACCTCTTTGAATTTGTCGAGATCAATGAACAGCAGTGCTATTTTGCGTTCAGCGCGATCTGCTTTTTTGATTTCCTGCACCAGACGGTCGTGGAACATGTGGCGGTTGGGCAGGCCGGTCAATGTGTCAAAATTGGCTTGTTTCCATATCAGGTCATCGGATTCTTTCTTCCTGGTGATGTCGCGAATGAAAGCACTGAATTCGTGCTTACCCTTCGCCTTGATTGGAACGATGGCCAATTCGACGGGGAACTCGTGGTCATTGCGGTGCAAGCCAGTAATTTCGATGCGCGAATTCAGGACAGGCCCCTCACCGGAGAGCAGGAAACGCTCCAGACCCTGCTTATGTGCCTCGCGATACTGGGGCGGAATGATTGTTTCGCTCAGCACCCGCCCGACCGCTTCATCATGGGTCCAGCCGAAAATATTTTCGGCCTGGCTGTTCCAGCCGGTGATGATTCCTGCGGCATTCATTTGCACCACGGCATCCATGGCGCTCTCAATGGTGGCGCGCAGGCGCGCTTCACCTTCAAGGCGCGCTTCAAGCATGGTATTGAACCCCTCAGCCATTTCGTTGAAGCTGTCGCCCACCTGGCTGAGCTCATCGCGCGTGTTGAGATTGACTCGCACGTGCAGGTTGCCACTGGCAAAAGTGCGTGCGGAACGGGCAAGCGATTGAATGCTGCCGATAATGGAGTAATAGATGCTGACTGACAAATAAA
This sequence comes from uncultured Nitrosomonadales bacterium, assembly GCA_903892645.1. GTDB lineage: Bacteria > Pseudomonadota > Gammaproteobacteria > Burkholderiales > Gallionellaceae > CAITJF01. The sequence goes on from CAITJF010000101.1 coordinate 4,886, forward strand.
CCACCAGCAGAAACGCCAGTAAGGCGATGCCGGTGCTGGTGTACAGCGCCTTTTTCGCTTGGGCAATACGCGCCTTGATGAGCGCTTCGGCCATTGGCAGCAGTGCTTGGTGCATTTGCTTGTAGCCTTTGTCAATCTCCGCGGTGGCCATATCCAGAAAGGCATCCGGAGGCGTAGCAAAATGGCTGGTGAGGATGTCTGACGCCACGATACCGGCAATCTGCCGCGCCGAATTGGCAATATCATCATATACCGCCAAGAGCGGTTTCTGCACCGCCGGGTTATAGCGGCCGGTCTTCTCGATGTTGCCCCTGAACTCCCTGAGCGTGCTGTTGAGTTCGGCGATCAGGCCGTTCAATCTAGCCTTCTGGGGTTCGGTGATCTGCTTCTTGGTCAGAATGCCGGTGCCGTACGCGCGGAGCTGGCCGAGATGTTCGAGCGCATGCGGCAGCTTGTTGACGGCGGTATCAATCAGGTAGAACGTGTGTATCTCCGGGTCCAGGGTCAGCGCATAGTCATCGGCGACCGACAACTCGAATAACTGGATCTGATCGATCAGGCGGGTATGCGCGGCAAAGTTCTCATCTATCGTCCAATGGAGCCCCTCTTTGCGCAGACGCTCCCAGCCTGCCTTGATGCGCCGGAAATCTTCGTTCGAGCTCAGTCCGGGAGGCAACATCCCTTCCATTGCCTTGAATGTCTCGGCTGCTTCCCTTTCCGTGGCGGTGCGTCTGTCCTGCATGGCCTGGCTGCCGCCGAGCAGCGCTGCCGAAATTCCACGGTGTTGCTGGATGAATTGCACGGTTCGGGAAATTGGCCCCATCAGTGTGAGGCCTTGCAGTTCCCGCTGCGAGGGCTGGATAACCCGTTCGAGGCTGGCAAACAGGCTATATACCACCACTGCAATCGCGACCAATGACATCAGCCACAGCAGCGTAAATTTTTTGGTGTATCCCATGCGATTCAGCAGGGTAATGGCGGGGGAAAAGATTGCCTGTATTGTTTTCCCCATGCCACTTTTGTTCGTTGTATCCATACCTCTCTACCCGTTAACACGCCCCGACCTTAGACATTATACTACGGTCAAAGCGTGATGCCTCGCGGAGGTTGGCTTTGCATAGCCAATCGACTACGCAATAAATTGCAAGTCGCTGGTTAACGCCAGCAAGTCATTGGTTATCGCACCCCCACAGTGCTCACAGGTTGTAAGCACGTTCGCCGTGAGAGGTGGTATCCAGGCCTTCGCGTTCCGCTTCTTCCGCTACACGCAGACCCATCACCCTGTCGATCAGCTTGAACAGCACGAAGCTGACGATGCCCGACCATAGGAGCGTCACGCCTACACCCCAGGCCTGGCTGGTTACCTGGCCGATGATGGAATACTCCGCCACTTTGCCCGCAGCATAGTCATACACGCCGGTGCCGCCGAGGCTGGGTGATGCCAGTACGCCGGTACCCAATGCGCCCAGGATGCCGCCCACACCGTGGATGCCGAACACGTCCAGCGAGTCATCGATGCCGAGCAGTTTCTTCAGGCCGGTGACACCCCAGAAACATACAACACCAGCCAGCAAACCCAGCACGATAGCGCCCACCGGGCCGATGAAGCCGCATGCCGGGGTGACCGCAACCAGTCCGGCGACCGCGCCGGAAGCCAAACCCAACATGCTCGGTTTGCCCTTCAACAGCCATTCCGCAAGCATCCATGAGAACGCGGCGGCGGCCGCGGCAACCACGGTATTCACCATCGCCAATACTGCTGTGCCATTCGCTTCGAGATTGGAACCGGCGTTGAAACCGAACCAGCCCACCCACAACAGCGATGCACCGATCATGGTCATGGTCAGGCTGTGCGGCGCCATGTGCTCTTTGCCATAACCGATGCGTTTTCCCAGCACGATGGCGCCCATCAATGCGGCCATCGCCGCGTTGATATGCACCACCGTGCCGCCTGCAAAGTCCAGTGCACCCTTGCCGAAGATAAAGCCGGAATGGTTGGCGTAAGCCGAAGGGCCGCCCCAGAACCACACCATGTGCGCCATCGGCAGGTAGGACAAGGTAAACCACAGCGCGGCGAACACCAGCAGCGCAGAAAATTTGATGCGTTCGGCGAAACCGCCCACGGTCAGCGCCACGGTGATCGCCGCGAAGGTCAGCTGGAACACCATGAACAGCATCTCGGGAATCACCACGCCCTTACTGAAGGTTTCCACCACCGCATCGGCATTCACCCCGGCGAGAAACGCCTTGGAAAATCCACCGATGATGTCATTCAGGCCGCCGCCTGCTGTGAATGCCAAGCTATAGCCGTACACCACCCATAAAATGGAGATCAGGCAGAAAATCGCGAACACTTGCGCCAGCACCGACAGCATGTTCTTGACGCGTACCAGGCCGCCGTAAAATAACGCCAGACCGGGCAACGACATGAGGATGACGAGAATGGTGGCGACCAGCATCCATGCGGTATCGCCCTTGTTGGGCACCGGCGCTGCCGCGCCGACGGCCTGTTCGGCATAAGCCGATGCGGATGCGCCGCACAGCACAGCCATCAAGGCAAAAAGTGCTAACAGTTTTTTCATGAGGCTCTCCTTATGGTGGCTTACAACGCATCTACGCCGGATTCGCCGGTACGAATGCGGATGACTTGTTCGAGGTCATGGACAAATATTTTTCCATCGCCGATCTTGCCGGTGCCGGCGGATTTCTCGATGGCTTCCAGCACCTGATCCAGCAAGTCGCTTCTGATAGCGGCTTCCAGCTTCACTTTCGGCAGGAAATCCACCACATACTCCGCACCGCGGTACAGCTCGGTGTGTCCCTTTTGCCGCCCAAAACCTTTGACTTCGGTAACGGTGATGCCTTGCACGCCAATGGCGGACAAAGCTTCACGCACTTCGTCGAGCGTGAACGGTTTGATGATAGCGGTGACCATTTTCATTTCACTCTCCTTTGGATTGCGTGGGGTACGACATACTGGCTGTTAGTTAGAACGAATGCGTAACCGATACCGCCAAGATACCGCCGCGCAGGTTCTTCTTGTCTACGGTATTACTCACGTCATACAGGCTATTGTCCGTTGCATTGGTCGTGGTGTAGGCCGCACCCAACACAAACCCATCGACACCTTTGGTTACGCCGATCTTGTAATCGGTGTAACTCAACAGATCAAAGTTTTTGATCTTCTGGTGTCCGACATGAGCAGACACCACTAACTTCTCAGAAAATTCGTAGCTGTAATTTGCCTCCAGATAACCAGACCCTTTTGAATCAGCCGTTGTGCTATTGGCAGTAGATGCGCCGGTAGCGCCAGTAGCGGCAGTGTCCGTAGCAGTCCACATTAGCGGACTGAAGCCAGCGGTGTTAATGCCATACCAATCGGTAATGGTCTGCGTATACCTGATATTCAGGCCTTTCCACGTTGCACCAATATTCACCTCGGAGGTATCCCATTTTTTGTTCGGGGCCGCCACGGATGTCTTGCCATCCGGGTAGAACGCGCTGATCAGTCCCACGCTGTATCCGAGGTCGTCATTGATCTTGCCGTTATAGCCACCGTACATATCCCATTCCATGTTGGCGTTGGTGTATTGGTTACCGCTGATGTTGGAAGCCCAAGTACCCAGAAACAGGCCGCTGGAATGGACGTAGTCAAACCCGCCTTGTATGGCTGGGCCCCGAAAGGTTTGGGAAATACCATTGAAAACGTAATCGGAGGTAAACCCGACGTTGCCGGTAATGATGTAGGCCGGTGCATCGGCAGCCAGGGCGGGTAGTGTGAACATTGCACCCATAATGGCAACGAGCAGCGTGGTCTTTTGCATGATGCTTCCTTTCTGTTTAATTTAGAGTGGTATAAAAAATATCCACACCATGCTCTCAGCAGGTTACATGCCACCTATCTTTATTCATATAAAACAATTTGTTATGCAAAAAATATAAATTTTTATGTAATTGCCATGCACCAACTTCATGCAGGCACCCTATGCGTTTGCACCTATCATGTGCGACGATTAAACGTGGAAATTTTGCTACACTGCATGCACACTCATGGGATGGAGGCACACTATGTTTAATCCAAAATTCTTAGATGAAATTTCTGCCAAGTTGAACGATGTCATGGCGAGCAGCCCGGCGAAAGATTTGGAGAAGAATGCACGTGCGCTGCTGGCGCAAGGTTTTGCCAAACTCGATCTGGTGGCGCGTGAAGAGTTTGATATACAAGCAGCAATGCTGGATCGCACGCGCGAAAAACTCACTGCACTGGAAGCGCGGGTGTCTGAGTTGGAAGCACAGCGCAAATAATTTTGATGTTACAAGAAAAAGTTTTTGGCTCCGTCATTCCCGCGCAGGCGGGAATCCAGTCGATTAAACTTTTCGCGCATTGCGCGACAAAATTAAGGTGTTGTCCACTACGTGGAAGTGTATTGAAATGCTGGATTCCCGCCTGCGCGGGAATGACAAACTTATGAGCCTCGCGGTTCTCTATAGCCGCGCCCTTTCCGGAATGGATGCCGCACTGGTCACGGTCGAAGTGCATCTCGCCAATGGCCTGCCCAGCTTCACCATCGTCGGCCTGCCCGAGGCCGAGGTGAAGGAAAGCAAGGATCGCGTGCGCGCCGCCTTGCTGAATTGCCAGTTTGAATTCCCCAGCCGCCGCATCACCGTCAACCTCGCCCCCGCCGACTTGCCCAAGGAAAGCGGGCGTTTCGATTTGCCTATCGCGCTGGGCATACTCGCGGCATCGGGGCAGATTCCCTCAAAGCGCTTGGCCGAATATGAATATGCCGGGGAGCTGGCGCTGACCGGCGAGTTGCGCTCGATACGCGGCGCGCTGGCGATGACCTACCATGCCGCAAATTGCGGACGCGCCTTCATCCTGCCGCAAATGAATGCGGCGGAAGCGGCGCTGGTGCAAGATGCAACGGTGTATGCCGCGCAATCGCTGTTGCAGGTGGCGGCGCATCTTGCCGGACGCGAGGCGATGAACCGCTTCATTCCCGACGTGCAACCCGCGAAGCCGCAGTATCCAGACATGCGCGAGGTGAAAGGGCAAACACAATCCAAGCGCGCGCTGGAAATTGCCGCAGCGGGCGGCCACAGCGTGCTGATGAGCGGCCCGCCGGGTACCGGCAAATCCATGCTGGCGGCGCGCTTCCCCGGCATCCTGCCGCAGATGAGCGAGACCGAAGCGCTGGAAAGCGCGGCCATGCAATCGCTCGGCGGTATGTTCGAGGTGAGCCGCTGGAAGGCCAGGCCCTACCGCGCGCCGCACCACACCGCATCAGCCGTGGCGCTGGTCGGCGGCGGCAGCAACCCGCGCCCCGGCGAAATTTCCGTCGCCATGCACGGCGTTTTATTCCTGGATGAGCTGCCTGAATTCGAGCGGCATGTACTGGAAGTATTGCGCGAGCCGCTGGAAAGCGGGCGCATCACCATCTCGCGCGCCGCACGCCGCGCCGATTTCAAAGCACAGTTTCAGTTGCTCGCCGCAATGAACCCCTGCCCCTGCGGCTATCTCGGCCACTTCAGCGGCAAGTGCCGCTGCACGCCGGATCAGGTCTCGCGCTACCGCAGCAAAATTTCCGGCCCGCTGCTGGATCGCATCGACATCCAGATTGAAGTGCCCGCCGTGCCGCAGGAAGCGCTGCTCAAACAGGCCGATGGCGAAACCAGCGATATCATTCAGGCGCGTGTAGAAGCCGCGCGGCAACGCCAGCTTGCCCGCCAGAACAAACCCAACGCACAACTCACGGTGACCGAGATTGACGCCCTGTGCGCGCCGGATGCGCAAGGCGCCGCGCTGTTGCAACAAGCCATCACCCGCCTCAACCTATCCGCGCGCGCTTACCATCGCGTGCTCAAGGTTGCGCGCAGCATTGCTGATCTGGCGGGCAGCGAAAATATCCTTACCTCGCACATTGCCGAGGCGGTGCAGTATCGCAGGATGGACAGGCAGGGGTAGAGGGGCACCAGCTATTGATCGGAAGTTGACCAGTTGTAGCCGCGCACGACTCCTTGCTTGTCAAACTTGATTTGCAGCATTTTCACTTTTGCGCCCGACATATCAGATAGCTTCCCTGAAGCAAAATAATATGTCCACTCGTCGAAGTGTTCGCCGCCCGTATCCACATTGATTCCTTTGCCCGCCGGCGCACCCAGCCATTCACGAACCTCGTTTTGTTTCGTGGCGTCGCGCTCAATCCTCGTTTCGAAAGCGCGCATATCAAAATCCCGCCCCACCTGGACAGTGCCGCAAGCAGCGAGTGAGAAAACCATTAGTGAAGTTGCGGCAATACGTGAGAAGTGAAACATGGTTCCTCCTTCGTTTAAGGGCAGAGTAAAAAAACCTTGGCCGATTGTAAAACATTTTATGTATTCAAACGCGCCTTGATTCGGCAGCCATCCGCAAGGTGGCTTGCAGGTGGTGCAACAAAAAGTGTTGGTAATTCCCCGTTCGTGGTGAGCTTGTCGAACCATGAACGGGGATTGAAACAGCTCTTCGACAAGCTCAGTGCGAACGGGGATATGGGTTCTAGCCAACACTTTTGATTGCACCCACTTGCAGGCAGAGAAGCAGCGTTAATGCCGTTACATGGTAAAATCCGCGCTCAATTTTTGAGCCACAGGCCATGACCCAAAAGCCTCACCCGATTGAAAAGCTTCTCGAGCAACGCATCCTGATCCTGGATGGCGCGATGGGCACCATGATCCAGCGCCACAAGCTGACCGAGGAACACTATCGCGGCATCACGCTGCATGGCGATTACTCCGGCCAGCGCCGGAGCTTTTCCGACCATAAGATTGACGTGAAAGGCAACAACGATCTGTTGCTGCTAACCCAGCCGCACGTTATCGGTGGCATCCACCGCCAGTATCTGGAAGCGGGTGCAGATATTCTCGAAACTTGTACCTTCAACTCCAACTCTGTCTCGATGGCGGATTACGAGATGCAGCATCTGGTGTATGAGTTGAACGTGGCTGGGGCAAAGCTGGCGCGCGGGCTGTGCGATGAATTTTCCACACCGGACAAACCACGCTTCGTCGCGGGCGTGCTCGGACCGACCGGGCGCACGGCTTCGATCTCGCCGGATGTGAACGACCCCGGCGCGCGCAACGTTACCTTCGACGAACTGGTGAAAAGTTACACCGAAGCGGTGCACGGCCTGCTCGACGGCGGCGCCGACCTGCTGATGGTGGAAACCATTTTCGACACGCTCAATGCCAAGGCAGCACTATTCGCCATCGAGCAGTATTTCGAGCAGCATCAGGTGCGCGTACCGATCATGATTTCCGGCACGATCACCGATGCGTCCGGGCGCACTTTATCTGGACAAACCACCGAAGCGTTCTGGAATTCCCTGTCGCACGCCAGACCGTTATCCATCGGCCTCAACTGCGCGTTGGGTGCGGAAATGATGCGCCCTTACGTGGAAGAATTGTCGCGTGTGGCGAGCTGTTATCTCAGCGCGCACCCCAACGCCGGGCTGCCCAACCCGCTATCGGAGACTGGCTACGATGAGCTGCCGGAAAAGACCGCGCGGTTGGTAAAAGAGTTTGCCGCCAGCGGCTTCCTCAATATCGCGGGGGGCTGCTGCGGCACATCGCCCGCACACATCAAGGCGATTGCCGAGGCGCTGAAACACGTGCCGCCGCGCCGTATTCCAGACATCGAAAAGAAGCTGCGCCTGTCCGGGCTGGAGCCGTTCAACATCGGCGACGACTCGCTATTCGTCAACGTCGGCGAGCGCACCAACGTCACCGGATCGAAAATGTTTGCGCGCCTGATCCTGAGCGGCGACTATGCGCAGGCGCTGGAAGTGGCGCGCAATCAGGTGGAGAACGGCGCGCAGATCATCGACATCAACATGGACGAG
>CAITJF010000102.1 GCA_903892645.1 uncultured Nitrosomonadales bacterium
AGTCCGGCCGCCCGCTGCTGATCATCGCCGAGGACGTGGACGGCGAAGCGCTGGCCACACTGGTGGTGAACAACATTCGCGGTATCCTGAAGACCGTCGCCGTCAAGGCTCCGGGCTTCGGCGACCGCCGCAAGGCAATGCTGGAAGATATCGCCATCCTCACCGGCGGCACCGTGATCGCCGAAGAAGTGGGCCTGTCACTGGAGAAGGCCACACTGGCCGATCTGGGCCAAGCCAAGCGCATCGAAGTGGGCAAGGAAGACACCATCATCATTGACGGCGCAGGCAAGGAAGATGCGATCAAGGGTCGTATTTCCCAGATCAACAAGCAGAGTGAGGAAGCCACCAGCGACTATGACAAGGAAAAACTGCAAGAACGCAAAGCCAAGCTGGCTGGCGGCGTAGCAGTGATCAAGGTCGGTGCTGCAACCGAAGTGGAAATGAAAGAGAAGAAAGCACGCATCGAAGACGCACTGCATGCTACCCGTGCTGCCTGGGAAGAAGGCATCGTTCCCGGCGGCGGCGTGGCACTGTTGCGCGCCAAGGTTGCCGTAGCAAAACTGAAGGGCGACAACCATGACCAGAACGCGGGCATCACCATCGTGTTGCGCGCCATGGAATCCCCGTTGCGCGCCATCGTGGCTAATGCGGGTGACGAGCCATCTGTGGTGGTTAACAAAGTGCTGGAAGACAAGAGTAACAACTTTGGCTATAACGCTGCCAGCGGCGAATATGGCGACATGCTGGCGATGGGCGTGGTTGATCCAACCAAGGTGACGCGCGTCGCATTGCAAAATGCGGCCTCCATCGCGGGTTTGATGCTGACCACCGCATGCATGGTTGCGGAACTGCCGGAAGACAAACCTGCCGGCGGTATGGGTGGTGGCGACATGGGCGGTATGGGTGGAATGGGCGGCATGATGTAATTGTCGCAAGCTATCTCTGTAACAACCTGACAAACCCCCGCCTCGTGCGGGGGTTTGTCTTTCCGGCTCCCGGTTTTTGTTGTTCCAGGCGCATAGCACCGAACAGCACGGCTTTGGAAACATTTGAGCAAACCAGCCATCGCTACCGAGCGGAACTCAATCAGTGGTTTCTTAAATCGAATATTGCCGATATAATGCGCGCCGTTACGTTGTCCAGTCGCTTGGTTGGCAACGTGCAGAGGGTTAGGGTACAGCCTGCTTGCGGGGGTTTGTTACCGTAACTCAAATCTTTGCGTGAACCTGCAAAGGTTGATGTCCAAAATGGCCTGGTAGCTCAGTCGGTAGAGCAGAGGATTGAAAATCCTTGTGTCGGTGGTTCGATTCCGCCCCGGGCCACCAATATTTAAGGTCAACCGTTCTCGGTTGGCCTTTTTAATTTATAGCGTTTTCCCAAGCAGCGCGGGCTTTGCAGCCATTCTGCGTGTGCTACGCCGTGAATAAGGCCACCCGTATTCGGCGTACAATTACCCCCGTTCGATTCTTTACTGCTCTGTGTTCTGTAAAAATAATGGGGAACACCATACAGCCAGCACACGCAGAACGCCTTTTCAGGCAATGAGTTATACGTGTGCCGAAAAAATGAGTTTTGCTGGTAGAGTGGTGCGCAGTCGATATTGCCCGGACACTCCTAGGAGAAAAATATGCTCAATTGGAATGCGCTTCATCAAAATCTGGAAAAAGCGGCTATTAGGCACCAGTTACTTGTTTCACGGTTCAACAACTTCGCAAAATTCGTCGAGGAGCAAGTAACCCACCAGACGTTTCATATCAAAGGTATCTCAACCTCGTTACAACTTGAGCAGGGGATTTTCACCACAACGTTTTCTGGCCGCACGTTGTATTTTGTATTCTCATCGACAGCTGAAGACACTGGAACGCTAATAGGAAATGTTAAGTGCCACCTAAAAATTGGATTTTCAGAGCGGGAGTTCATCAAAATAGGTGAATTCACTTTTACCGGAAGTGGGCAGACGAATCTCATCGAACCGGAAGACAATGGCCCAATCACAATCGATAGCGATCTTTCTTCACTCTATGTCGTTCTTCACTTCATCCATGAAAGTCTTTCACAATGAAGTGCGCAACTCTGTGCCCAAGCGGAACTTCACATAAAGTGTGCAGCAGTCCCCGTTACTTTAAAAACCACATGACATGATTCCGGAAGAAATCGAAAATCAGAAGCGCATTGAATACTACGCTGCGAGTGTCAACGCTTGGTTCAACACGTCATTGGAGCATAACAAGAACCTACTTGCTTTGTCCGCCGGCGGCATTGGACTTCTTCTCACATTGCTGACTACCGTTGGCCTGTCTTCCGCTGAGGCTCTGGTTCTATACATCGGCGCGATAATCAGTTTCGTCGTAGCTCTTGTGTCAATCTTGGTTGTCTTCCGCCGCAATCGCACCCACATCGAAGACATCCTTTCGGGCAAGTCCACAAGCAATGATCCGCTCCTCACAAAACTTGATGCAACGGCATTGTGGGCCTTTGGTATTGGTGTTTCACTCACAGCAATTATCGGTTTATCAGCGGCAATCCATTCATATTCAACAAAGGAGAAAATCATGGCAAATGAAACCACCAAGCAAACTGGGACTGTCCCATTACGCGAAAGTTTTAACGGCGCATCAAACCTTCAGCCATCCACAGATTTCACGAAGAGCTTTAACGGCGCGGGCAATCTCCAACCTCAACCCGCTGCAAGCACTACAGCCCCTGCCGCTAGCTCACCCGCCCCGTCTGGCTCATCGCAAAAACAAGGTAACAAGTGATTTCTATGCTTAAGCGGGGCCGTGCAAAAGTGCGCCGCCCCTTATTAAACCTTGGGTGGCCCGAATGAACGAGCTCATTGCTCAGATTCTTGCTTCAAGTAAGGCAGGCCACTTTCACATCGCACTCGTTGCTGCGTTGATTCTTCCTGACGTATGCGGTGCGCTGGAGTCGCCAGATGGACAAGCAACTGGAGCCAAGTACAGGGCGTGGATTGATAAATGGCTTTCTCCCAAATATGGGGACGCCACCGGAACGTCGTTCAGCGGCGAAACTTGTTACTTCTATCGCTGTGCAATGCTTCATCAAGGTCGCGCGTCTCACCCAAAGCTCGAGTTTGAGAGGGTCGCATTTCTAGAGCCAAATAGATCGCTGGCGATACATGACTGTATCATCAACAATGTGCTCGTCATTGATATTCCCACATTCTGCGAAGACATGGTAGATGCCGTTTCTGAGTGGCTCAGTTTGGTTGAAGGCACAGTCGAATTCAAGGCCAATGTAAAAAGTGGCATTCGCAGATTGCCAAGCGATTTAGTCGGTGTTGGTTCAGAGTTGTTTATCTATGCGTAATCCTCTCTAATTCCGCGCACTCCCCACCACCCCCGCTAAAACGAGATACTCCGCACACCACGCAAACCTAACATAGAGGGCAGTTCATTCATGGAGTGCCCATCGTGTCAGAAATCGAAATCACCTCTGCGCCACGCAAAAGTGCTGGCATCAGAACCCCTCGTCACCCGTACCACGAAATAGCTGACCTGCTGGCCTGCGCCATCCTGCGGGCACGGCATTCCGGCCACGCAAAAACCATCACCGAAAACAGCGCTGTTCAACTTGCTATAACTGGTCACCAGAGCGTGAATGCAAACCCCTCTCAACGAAAAGGAATTTGCAAATGACGACACAGGCAACCATCGCGGACCAGCTCGCACAACTGCCCAACTTGCCCATGAAAAATCTCTGGGCACTGTGGGATGAGTTCTTCGATCAACGTCCAGGACATCATCACCGCACCTACATTGAGAGCCGCCTCGCCTACAAATTGCAGGAACGCACCTTCGGCAGTCTCTCTCCATCTCTGCGCAGCCGATTAGAAAAGATTGGCGAAACCGGCGAGGTGCCAAATCAAAAACGCCGCTCGGAATCGCAACTCGCACCTGGCACTGTGATGGTCCGTGACTACAATGGCATCACCTACCGCGTCACCGTTCTGAACGATGGCCACTTTGAACTTGATGGCCGCCCCTACACAAGCCTGACCGCTGTCGCCAAAGCCATCACAGGTACGGTGCATTCCGGCCCCGTGTTCTTCGGCCTCAAACCCTCGGCACGCAATCGCAAGAAGGAGCAAGCATGAGAAATACCACACAGCGCAATTCATCCACCGCGCCGGCACTCACACCAAAAAAACGCTGCGCAGTCTACACGCGCAAGTCGAGTGAGGAAGGTTTGGAACAAGAGTACAACAGCCTGGAAGCGCAACGTGATTCCGCGCTGGCGTTTATCGCCAGTCAGCGCCACGAAGGATGGACCGCCATTGATGACAATTATGATGACGGCGGATTCTCCGGTGGTAATACAAACCGGCCAGCACTGAAACGGCTGTTGGAGGCTGTGGAAGACGGCAAGATTGATGTCGTGGTGGTGTACAAAATCGATCGCCTGTCACGCTCGCTTTCCGACTTCGCCAAGATGGTCGACCTGTTCGATCAACATGGTGTCACCTTCGTGTCGGTCACCCAGCAATTCAATACCACCACCAGCATGGGGCGCTTGACGCTGAACATCCTGCTGTCCTTTGCCCAATTCGAACGCGAAGTCACTGGCGAACGCATACGTGACAAAGTTGCCGCGAGCAAGGCCAAGGGAATGTGGATGGGTGGCGTGCCGCCGCTGGGGTATGACGTGGTTGAGCGCAAATTGGTGATTAATGAACCCGAGGCGGAATTGGTGCGCGATATTTTTGCGCGCTATGCCGAACATGGATCGGCAGCGCAATTGGTGCGTGAATTACAGATAGAGGGACGCACCACCAAATCGTGGGTCACCCAAGGCGGTCGGCATCGCGAAGGCAAAACCATCGATCAGCAGTATCTGTTTACGATGCTGCGCAACCGGCTTTATCTCGGCGAAATCTGCAACCATGACAATTGCTATCCCGGTCAGCATCAAGCCATCGTCAGTCACGAGGTGTGGGAGGCCGCGCACGCCATCATCGACAAACGCAAACAGGGACCGAGGTCACGCGACACCGGCAAGCAAGCGTTGTTGACTGGACTGCTCTACGCGCCGGACGGCCAGCGTATGTTGCCAACCTACACGCAGAAAAAAGGTGGCAAGCGTTATCGATACTATGTGCCGTATCTCGATAAACGGCAGAGTGCCAGTGCGTCTCAAAGCATTGGACATTTGCCTGCCGCCGAGATCGAAGCGGCCGTGTTGGTTCAGGTACATCAAGCCCTACAGCAACCGGAGATGATCGTCGGCGTG
>CAITJF010000103.1 GCA_903892645.1 uncultured Nitrosomonadales bacterium
ACCTGCGTCAAGCCGGGATGTCAGGCGTTCTCAGATCCGTCGGCGACGGCGCGCAGGGCTTCCACGTCGACAATGCTGATTTCCTTGTTGTCGACACCCAGCACGCCCATTTTCTGGAAGCGGCTGAAAACGCGGCTGACGGTCTCGACCGTAAGTCCCAGATAGTTGCCGATATCGCTGCGCGACATGCTCAAACTAAACTGCATGGAAGAGGCGCCGCACTTTTTAAGGCCATTGAACATGCTCAGCAAATAAGTCGCCAAACGTTCCTCGCCACTCATTTTCCCCAGCAGCATCATCAGTTCGCGGTTGTCGAGAATCTCCTGGCTCATGATCTTCAGCATCTTGTACTGAAGGTCTGGAATCTTCTTGCTGAGCTCCTCGAAGCGGCTAAAGTGGATTTCACAAACTCCGGTTGTTTCCAGAGCGGTTGCTTCACAGTTGTACTGGCTTGTGACAATTGCGTCGAGCCCCAGCACCTTTCCCGCAACATGAAAACCGGTTACCTGAACCCGGCCATCATTGGCAAGTAGTGATGTTTTGACGGAGCCGCCACGAATAGCATAAATCGCCCGGAATTGATCACCTGTCCGATACAGGAAATCTCCGCGTTTTATTGTCTTCCGGTTTTTCACGAGGGTATCGAGCACGCTGAGATCAGTATCCCCACCTACCGAATAACATAGCTGGTATATGCCGCAATTTGTGCAGGCTATAGGCGTGTAGGCGGATCGCGGCGGCATAAATTATCCTGCGGAGAACTTGATGGCATTATAGATGAATTCCAGACTGCCTGATGGTGCCAAAACATTCGATTATTTGTAAGCGGCCATCATTAACCCTGCCTCTTTCTGAATTTCACGATGAAGCTCTGCGGGCTCTAAAACTTCCACATGATGCCCTTGACGAAGTATGTCCATAATCAACTCCGTTGGATCGGCGTAAGGTGTTTTCAGTATGTAGCGGCCATCGGCATCAAACTCACCAACTTGATCTGGATGCCATTCTTCGTTGGCCACCCACCGTGAAGCGTGGATGGAAAATCGAAGCACTGCCTTATGCTTTGGTTTGCCGCCATAAATGCCGTAGCTTCCACCAAACGCTTCTTCGATTTGTTTCCCCATACAGCGTACTTTTTGTTCGTAAATGCACGGGCGATGATTCGAACCAAAGGCCTGGCAATTCATACTTGGGGCCGATGCCTGATGTGTCGAAGCAATAGCCACCGACATCGCGGTTGAAAATGATGGGGGCATTGCCCAAGACAAGCTGGGCGTGATGATTGGATTGGAGGAAGGGAGCAGCAGCGCACGCATGAGCCGTTATGAAAACGGCGTTCATGAACCGCCATTTTTGTGGGTCAAGAGAATTGCTGACGCCTTGGGAATGCCTGCCGCTTATTTTTATTGCGACGATGATAGGCTTGCGAAAATCATGCTGATCTATTCGGCTCTACCAGAAAAGAAGCGCAAATCTCTATATGCCTACACTACCGGCTTAATCGGTACGGAGTAGCGCATGCAGTGGGTTACGCTCCGCTAACCCACCCTACACCCCAAAAACAAACGCCTCGCCGTTGAGTTCGTCAAACTCCTGAACCGCGTACAAAACGGGAGATAAGCGCGGGTTGGGAAAGCGCAAAAATTCGCGTATATTGGCAGACCTGCCTCACTCAAGATGGTTTGCATGGAACAGATACGAATTCGCGGCGCACGCACGCACAACCTGAAGAACATCAATCTCGACTTGCCACGTCACAAGCTGGTGGTCATTACCGGCTTGTCCGGCTCGGGCAAGTCTTCGCTCGCCTTCGACACGCTGTATGCCGAGGGGCAGCGGCGCTATGTCGAGTCGCTCTCCGCTTACGCGCGCCAGTTTTTGCAACTGATGGCAAAGCCCGATGTGGACTTGATCGAGGGCTTGTCGCCCGCCATCGCCATCGAGCAGAAAGCTGCCTCGCATAACCCGCGCTCCACCGTCGGCACCGTCACCGAAATCCACGATTACCTGCGCCTGCTGTTCGCGCGTGCGGGCGACCCTTACTGCCCGCAGCATGATCTGGTGTTGCAGGCGCAGAGCGTCGGGCAAATGGTGGATCATGTGCTGCAATTGCCGCAGGACACGCGCATCATGATTCTTTCCCCTTTGGTGGTCGAGCGCAAAGGCGAGCAACTGGATTTGTTCGATGAGTTGCGCGCGCAGGGCTTCGTGCGGCTGCGCGTGAACGGCACGGTGTACGAAATGGACAAACTGCCCGCACTGCCGAAGAATAAAAAACATACTGTCGAAATCGTGGTGGACAGATTAAAAGTTGGCGCGGACAGCAAGCAGCGCCTGGCCGAATCGTTCGAGACCGCCTTGCGCCATGCCGATGGGCGCGCGCTGGCAGTGGAAATGGATTCTGGCCGCGAACACATGTTCTCCGCCAAATTCGCCTGCACGATCTGTAATTATTCGCTGCCCGAACTCGAACCGCGTTTGTTCTCGTTCAACAACCCAATGGGTGCCTGCCCCAAGTGCGACGGGCTGGGCAACATCAGTTTCTTCGACCCCAAGCGGATTGTGGCCTTCCCGCAATTGTCACTGAGTTCGGGCGCAATCAAGAGCTGGGATCGGCGCAACCAGTTTTATTACCAGATGCTGGACAGCCTGGCCAAACATTACGACTTTGATCTGGAACGCCCATTCGAGAGCCTGCCGGAAAAAATCCAGCAGATCATTCTGTATGGCAGCGGCAAGGAAAATATCTCCTTCCGTTATCTCAACGAACGCGGCAAACCCGCAGTGCGCGAGCATCCCTTTGAAGGCATTGTCAACAATCTGGAACGGCGCTACCGGGAATCCGATTCACCCACCGTGCGCGAGGAGCTGGCGAAATACCTCAATACCTGCCTCTGCCCGGAATGCAAGGGGACGCGCCTGCGCCTGGAGGCACGCCACGTGCGCATTGCCGACAAGACCATCTACGAACTCAGCGCCCTGCCGCTGAAGCAGGCGCTGGCTTTCTTCCAGCAAGTGAAGCTGGCCGGTTACAAGCAGGCCATTGCGGAAAAGATCGTGCATGAAATCGCCAGCCGTCTCACCTTCCTCAACAATGTCGGGCTGGACTACCTGTCGCTGGAGCGCTCGGCGGAAACTCTCTCTGGCGGCGAGTCGCAGCGCATCCGCCTCGCCTCGCAGATCGGCTCCGGCCTGACCGGCGTGATGTACGTGCTGGACGAGCCATCCATCGGCCTGCACCAGCGCGACAATGATCGCCTGCTGGATACACTGAAACGCCTGCGCGACATGGGCAACAGCGTGATCGTGGTGGAACATGACGAAGAAGCCATCCAGGCCGCCGACCATGTGGTGGACATGGGGCCGGGGGCTGGCGAGCACGGCGGCACGGTGGTGGCGGAGGGTACGCCAGAGGACATAAAAAACAACAGGCAATCGCTCACCGGCGATTATCTTTCCGGTCGGCGCAGCATCCCCGCGCCGAAAAAATACCGCGCCCCCGACCCGGAGCGTATGCTGCAAATCAAGGGCGCCTGCGGCAACAACTTGAAACAAGTCACGCTGGATTTGCCGGTCGGATTGCTGGTGTGTGTGACAGGTGTTTCCGGTTCCGGCAAATCCACCCTCATCAACGACACGCTGTATCACGCCGTGGCGCAACATCTCTATAGCAGCAATGCCGAACCCGCACCGTTCGCCGAGATTAGCGGGTTGGAGTTTTTCGACAAGGTCATCAACGTTGACCAAAGCCCGATCGGGCGCACGCCGCGCTCCAACCCCGCCACCTACACCGGCCTGTTCACCCCGATCCGCGAACTGTTTGCCGCAGTGCCGCAGTCGCGCGAACGCGGTTACGGACCGGGACGCTTCTCATTCAACGTCAAGGGCGGGCGTTGCGAATCCTGCCAAGGCGACGGCATGATCAAAGTCGAGATGCACTTCCTGCCGGATGTCTATGTGCCGTGCGACGTGTGCCACAGCATGCGCTACAACCGTGAAACGCTGGAGATTCAATACAAGGGCAAGAACGTCCACCAGATTTTGCAGATGACGATGGAACAGGCGCACGAATTCTTTTCCCCCGTGCCGATCATCGCGCGCAAGCTGCAAACCCTGCTCGACGTGGGGCTGGGCTACATCACGCTGGGGCAAAGCGCCACCACGCTCTCCGGCGGCGAAGCGCAGCGCGTGAAACTCTCGCTGGAGCTTTCCAAGCGCGACACCGGACGCACCCTGTACATCCTCGACGAACCCACTACTGGCCTGCACTTCCACGACATCGCCCTGCTGCTGAAGGTCATCCACAAACTGCGCGACCAGGGCAACACGGTGGTGGTGATCGAACACAATCTTGATGTGATCAAAACTGCCGACTGGGTGATAGACCTCGGCCCCGAAGGCGGCGATGGCGGCGGGCGCATCATCGCGCAAGGCTCACCCAAAGATATTGCCGCCAGCCCAGACAGCGCGACCGGAGAATATTTGAAACAGGTGCTCAAGAAGTAGATGGCATAGCGCACACTACGCTGGGAATTTGCCGGCAAAAGCAGTGCTATTTCCCCTATCCCGATCAACCAGCCGGGTTAGAATAATTTAATTAATGCAGAAAACCCGTTGATGGTTTCCTGTTTTCACCATGCCACATTGGAGGAGTTCAGCATGAAATTTACCTTGCCCCGTTTTGGCTCGGTGGAAGTAGAAATTGATCCGGATACCATCATCGAATTTCCCGTTGGCATTCCCGGCTTTGAAAATTGCCACCGCTTCAAGCTGTTTCATCGCGAAGGAAAAAATCCAGCGGTATTCTGGCTGCAGTCTCTGGATGATCCGGGCGTGGTGTTTTCCCTGGCCGATCCGGATTCGCTCAAGGTTTCCTATGAATTGACACTGGATGCTGATGAGCAGCGCACGTTGCGCATTTCACCCGACGATGATTTACGTATTGCCATCATGCTGTCGCGCCAGACGGAGGAAGAAGGCACAGCACAAAGTGGCATCCGGGCCAACATGCAAGCCCCTATTGCAATCAATGTCACCAAGCGGGTTGCGCTGCAAAAACCACTGCAAAATGCAGAAATTTCAATCCGTGCCTAGCTGACTGAGAAAGCGGTTTCAACCAATAAGGCCGGGCATCCCCGGCCTTATTTATTTGGAGCGAGAACTCCGTGCAGGAAGTACGGGTAAATATCGCCGTCATATCCTGCTCGGCAATCCCTGTGCTATATTGCACAGACCGTTGGGCATTTCCAGATGGGCTTCTAAACGGTAATTCGCAGATTTTTCATCGCTTTTTTACTTCAAGGAGAAAACGATCATGCGCACACTTAACTCACTGGCTATATTGCTTGCTTTCAGCTGTTATGTTCCGCTTGTGCTCGCCGATGATGCTTCTGTCACTATTTCCTCACCAGCCGATGGCGCCAAACTGAGCCGGACGGCGCAAACAAAAATCAACTATGAGGTAATGCCGGGATCGAAAGGTGATCATACGCACCTTTACGTGGATGACAAGGATCAGGCAGTGTTACGCCAGTTAAAAGGCAGCCACACGCTGGAAGCACTGGCACCGGGCAATCATGAAATTTGTATCAAGTTAGTAACCAGGGCACATACGCCAATCGGCGTGCAGAAATGCATCAAGGTCAGCGTGGAATAGCCGCATGATTGACCTGCAAGACCTGGGCTATGCCATAGTGCAGGTGGTGCATAATTTCGGCGCCACTGCTGTCGTGGGTGGCGCCGCATTCATGTTGTACATGGCGCCGCAACCCGCCCCGCTACAGCGCAAGCTTGCCTGGCTGGTCGGATTCGGGTGGGGTGCACAGGTGTTGAGTGGTATGGTGTTTGGGGCAATCAGCCACTATTACTACGGGAAATTTCCAGACATACATGGCATCGCCATCGCCGCACTGGTTGTTAAAATGCTGTGCGCAGTGTCCGGATTGGCCATGGTTGCGTTGTATCTGCGCTATGCCGATGGATGGGCAGACAGGCAACGCCACGTTGCGTGGCAAATACTGTTCGTGCTGGGTGCAACCGCACTGACCGCCGCCGCTTTCTTGCGCTGGTTCTCTTAAGGCGTAGGCTCGGGCTTGATCTGACAGGCAGTGCCAAAGTAGGGGTGCGATCCATCGCACCCTGATCTATTCAGGTACAAAAAAGAAGGGCGCGATGAATCGCGCCCTTTTAATACTTCACTATGATCGTAAAATGGAATAGTTAAGCCGCTTGGGCTTTTTCTACCAACTTGGCCACACGCCAGCTCTTGGTTTTTGCCAGCGGACGGCACTCTTCGATGGCAACCACATCACCCGCATGGAACTCATTATTCTCATCGTGGGCGTGATATTTTTTCGACACACTCAATATCTTGCCCAACAGCGGGTGCTTGACCTTGCGCTCGACCAACACGGTAACGGTCTTGTCCATTTTGTCGCTCACCACCGTGCCAGTCAGCGTACGTTTCAGATTCGTTGCACTCATTGCTGCGCACCTTTTTCTTTTAATATGGTTTTCACGCGGGCAATATCACGGCGTACCTTGCCAAGCTGGCTGTTATTGCTCAACTGTTGAGTCGCCACTTGCATGCGCAAGCCGAACTGTGCCTGGGTCAGTGATATCAACTCTTGCTCCAGATCCGCTCCGGATTTCACTCTCAATTCACTCGCCTTCATAATTACGCCCCTACCTGTCTGACTACGAATGTGGTAGCTATTGGCAGCTTGGCGGAAGCCAGGCGAAACGCCTCGCGCGCCAGCACTTCATCCACGCCGTCCATTTCATACAACATTTTGCCGGGTTGAATTTCGGCAACATAATACTCCGGATTGCCCTTGCCGTTACCCATGCGCACCTCGGCAGGCTTCTTCGAAATCGGCTTGTCCGGAAAAATACGGATCCAGATACGCCCACCACGTTTGATGTGACGCGTCATGGCACGGCGCGCCGCCTCGATCTGGCGTGCAGTCAAACGGCCGCGTCCGACAGCCTTGAGGCCGAACTCACCGAAACTGACTTTATTGCCGCGTGTCGCAATGCCGGTATTACGACCTTTTTGCTCCTTGCGGTATTTCCTTTTAGCTGGCTGTAGCATGTTTTACTCCCGACTTCCTTACTTTCTTTTCCGGTTCGGCTACTGCTGGTGCAGATGCTTCTTCCAATCCAGTATGATCACCCTTGTATACCCATACCTTGACGCCGATAATGCCATAGGTGGTTTTTGCTTCGGCGGTGCCATAGTCGATATTGGCACGCAGGGTATGCAGTGGCACACGGCCTTCGCGATACCATTCGGTGCGCGCAATTTCAATTCCGTTCAGGCGGCCTGCGCTCATGATCTTGATCCCTTGCGCGCCCAAACGCATGGCGTTTTGCATGGCACGTTTCATGGCACGGCGGAACATGATGCGTTTTTCCAGCTGCGAAGTGATGCTTTCCGCAATCAACTGTGCATCCACTTCCGGCTTGCGCACTTCCTCGATGTTCAGCGCCACATCAGGCAGACCCATGCGCTTCCTCAGTTCGGCGCGCAGGGCTTCGATATCTTCACCCTTCTTGCCGATCACCACACCGGGGCGGGCGGTATAAATCGTTATCTTGGCATTTTTTGCCGGGCGTTCGATAATTATCTTCGAGACGCCGGCACCGGCCAGTTTTTTCTTCAGGTAAT
>CAITJF010000104.1 GCA_903892645.1 uncultured Nitrosomonadales bacterium
CTGGTGTTGGGCGTGGCAGGAGCAGTCACATGGAGGCTGATGCCGCAGAAAAATGCGCCGGAGAATCGTAAAGTGACTGCTCCACTGGAGCGCGGCCCCATTGCCCAAATCGTTTCAGCGAATGGCACCCTTAATCCGGTGAAACTGGTGAATGTAGGCAGCCAGGTCTCGGGTATCGTGAAAAAGCTGTATGCCGATTTTAATGACCACGTACAGGCCGGGCAGGTATTGCTGGAGCTTGATCCCGCGCTGACCCAGGCGCAGTTGCAACAAAGCACGGCGAATGTGTCGAGTGCGAAAGCTTCGCTGGAACTAGCGCTCGCCAACGAAACGCGAATGAACACGCTCTACGCGCAGGAATATGTATCGCGCCAGGAGTTGGATCAGGCGGTGCAGGCGCTCAAATCGGCGCAGGCACAACTTGCCGTGGCAGAGGCGCAAGCCGTGCGCGACCGCACCAATCTGGCCTATACCGTGATCCGTTCCCCGGTATCCGGAGTGGTGGTGTCGCGTGAGGTGGATATCGGCCAGACCGTGGCGGCCAGCTTTCAGACGCCGACCTTGTTCAAGATCGCGCAGGACTTGAGCAAGATGCAGATCGACTCGAGCTACGCCGAGGCGGATGTTGGCAGCATCCGCGTGGGCCAGCCGACAACCTTTCGTGTGGATGCCTTCCCCGACCGCAGCTTCAACGGCGAGGTGCGCCAAGTGCGGCTCAACCCCACCACCCAGCAGAATGTAGTGACCTACGATGTGGTCATTTCTGTTGACAACGCCGACCAAGCTCTCATGCCGGGCATGACAGCATACGTGAGCATCCTCGTCGCCCAGCGTAAGGAAGCTTTACTGGTGCCCAACGCCGCCCTGCGCTTCCGCCCCAGCGAAGTGAAATCTGGTGCAGGCAAACCGCGTGGCGGCGGCAAACCCCAGGAAGCTCGCAAGGATGGGCGCGGCAAGGACAAGGGCGCCGCCGATGCCGCCCGCACGGGCACGGCATACGTGCTCGAAAAAGGCCAGATCAAGCCAATTCAAATCACCCTTGGCATTACCGACAACCGCTTTACCGAAGTGATGGGCGGCGAGCTAAAGGAAGGCGCCGCAGTCATTGTTGAGGACAGCCAGCCGCCCGCCAAGAGTTCCAGCGCCCCCCCCGGCATGAGAATGTTCTGATGCCTGAAGCTCATGAAATGAGTGCCAACCCCGTTATTCGCATCGAGCGGTTGTACAAGGAATATGTGACCGATGCCGGGTCTGTGCCAGTGCTCAAGGATGTGGCAACCACGGTAATGCCCGGCGAGTTCATCGCCATCATGGGGCCGTCAGGTTCCGGTAAGTCCACTTTCATGAATATTCTGGGCTGCCTTGATGTGGCCACCAGTGGTACCTATTTGCTAAATGGCCGCGATGTGAACACACAGAGCGGGGATGAGCTGGCACACCTGCGCAATCAGGTGATCGGCTTCGTTTTTCAGGGTTTCAATTTGCTGCCACGGGCAAGCCTGGAAGACAACGTCGCCTTGCCCCTTATCTACAGCGGTATTCCTCGTGCCGAGCGCATGGTGCGCGCCAACGAAATGCTGGAGAAGGTCGGCCTTGGCAGTTACCGGCGCTCGCGGCCCAACCAGATTTCCGGCGGCCAACAGCAGCGTGTCGCCATTGCACGCGCCCTGGTCAACCGGCCCAAGCTGATTCTTGCCGATGAACCGACAGGTAATCTCGACACACACACCAGCCAGGAAATCATGGCGCTGTTCACCGAACTCAACGAGCGCGACGGCATCACCATCGTCCTTGTCACGCACGAGTCAGACATCGCCGCCCACGCACGCCGGCTGGTACGCCTGTCCGACGGGTGCATCGTATACGATGGGCTGGTCGTGCATGCCGCCCCAGCGCATCTGGAGACGACCTCGTGATCGGCGCCATGCTCAGCGAAGCCTGGATGGCGATGGGAGCCAACCGCTTGCGCACCATTCTCACCATGCTGGGTATGGTGATCGGTGTCTGTGCAGTCATCCTGATGCTGGCCGTGGGGCAGGGCGCCCAGCAGCAGGTGCAAGCCTCTATCGCCTCGATGGGCAGCAACCTGTTCATTATCCTTTCCGGTTCCACCACCTCCGGCGGCGTCCGTATGGGCGGTGGGGCAACCCCGACGCTGACACTGGCCGACGCACAAGCCATCGAGGAATTACCTTCCGTTTTTGCCGTCGCACCTTCATCACCCGGTACGGCACAACTGGTGTATGGCCCAAATAACTGGAGCACCCAGGTCATTGGTACTCTGCCGAGTTTTCTCACGGTGCGTGACTGGCGGCTCTCTGCAGGGTTTCCCTTTACCGACTCGGATGTTCGCTCCGCCACCCGTGTGGCGCTATTAGGGCAGACTGTCGTACGCAATCTGTTTGGCGATGAAGACCCGGTTGGCAAGACCATCCGCATCCGGAACAGCCCCTATGTGATTCTTGGCGTTCTGGGCGCGAAGGGCCAAAGCCTTGATGGCCGGGATCAGGACGACACTGTACTGGTGCCGGTGACGACTGCCCAGCGCAAGTTGTTCGGCACCCAGTTTGCTGGCACGGTCAGGTTTATCATGGCGCAGGCCGAATCGGCCGAGGTAATGTCGGCAGTGGAAAAATCCATCAATGAGTTGCTGCGCCAGCGCCACCGCATCCGCGAGGGTGCAGAAAACGATTTTTCCGTACGCAACCTAACGGCCATGGCGAATACCGCCGCCGAGACTGCCCAAGTCATGTCCATGATGCTCGGCGCCATCGCCTCGGTGTCACTGCTGGTCGGCGGCATCGGCATCATGAATATCATGCTGGTATCGGTGACCGAGCGTACGCGCGAGATCGGCATCCGCATGGCCATTGGCGCGCGCGGCAAGGACATTCTGCTGCAGTTCCTGCTGGAAGCCATCATTATTTCCGTTATCGGCTGTTTGATCGGCGTTCTCCTCGGCGTCGGTGGCGCGCTCGCGGTGAGCAAGGCCAGCGGCATGGCGGTGCTCATAACCATGGCTTCCATTGTCACCGCCTTTGTCGTCGCTGCCACGGTCGGTATTTTCTTCGGCTGGTATCCGGCGCGCAAAGCCTCCTTGCTGCGACCGATTGATGCGCTACGTTTTCAGTAGGCGAGGTGTTTCTTTTGCGGTTAAATTATGTGAAGAGCAAATCGAGGCTGACACCTTTGGTATACTAGTATGTAATTCCAACTGCGATATCCGCGCACAGGAATTGTTTTTTCACAACTTTCAGTTTGAGGAATAAATTAATGGACGGAAAAAATACCGTTGAGCAGCTCAAGGAACGCCTTAATAAGGATGTTGGCGATATCGAATCCGCATTGTCCCTTGGTAATCTGTGTTACGACAATGGGGATGCCCCACAAGCCATTCTCTATTATCGGCATGTACTTGATCTCGATCCGGCCTTGTCTGGTGTGCGAACCGATATGGGGGCGATGTATTGGCGCAATGGTGACATCAGCTTGGCCGAGCAGGCTTTCCGTGAGGTGATTGCCCGTGATCCAGATTTCGGTCATGCCTATGTGAATCTTGGCCAGTTATTGCACAAAGCAAAAGGCAATATCACGGAAGCTCGCTCTGTCTGGCAACAACTGATTACAATTAGTCCAGATCATGAAGTGGCGGGCAAGGCGCGCGAATTGTTGTGGGAAACCGCAACGTTGGTTAATTAATAAAGATGAAAAAAATAAACGCACTTCGCGTTCCGGTCACACACGGCCTGAAGGATGTTTACGCGATGGATATGCGTCTTGCTTATCAGGCTGCCTGCGTTGGACAGTTTAACGTTGTGGCTTTTGGCCGTTTGGCAGCGGCTATCTCTGTTGTCCGTTCAGCTCTCGAGCAAAGCCAGACAAATATTTCCCTCGCTATTGACACGCTGGACGCGGCTATTGAGACCCTGCTGGCGGTGAGAAGAAAGGGTGATGAAACTGACATATGGGAAATAACCGAGAGTGAGCTTCCATCTGTCCTCAGCGGAATTGACATGGCAGAGCAGTGTATCGGTACCCTGGATGTAGCGCTGCTTGCACAAACTGCCGACAAGTTGCTTCAGGATGTTTGTGGCGAACAAGGCGCGTGAATTATTGTGCCGTTTTATTTCTTGATGTGCATAGCGCGCATATACCTGCTCTGAATTTATAAAAACACCCTAACGCATTCAGGAGAACGGGAAACAGACCGTTGCGCTCAGGCCGCCCAGCGTAGTGGCACGGTTAAAAGTGATTTTCGCATGATGAGTTTCCGCGATGCGCTGCACGATGGATAAGCCCAATCCGACGCCATCCGCCACGTTTGGGCTGATACGGCTGAAGCGCTGGCCAAGCAAGGCAAGCTGCGCGTCAGCGACGCCGATTCCGCTATCGGCAATTTCAAGTTCAACCTGCTGCCCATCACCTGTGAGATGCAATGCCACTTCCACATGCCCGCCCTGCGGGGTGTAGCGGATGGCATTGTCCAGCAGATTTCTGAGCATGACGCGCAGCATGTCAGGCGACCCGGAAAGTGCCGGGTGTGCTTCCGGCGAGAAGCTGATTTCGATGTTTTTGGAGAGCGCCTTTTCTCCCAGTTCCGCGCAACATTCCTGAATGAGTTCAATAAGATTAACAGGCTCAAGATTGATTGGAGATAAAGTCTCGTCGAGCCGGGAAAGGGTGAGCAGCTGCCCGACCAGATGGGCCATGCGGTTGGCGCCCTGTAATGCCTTGTCCAGGCATTCAACGCACTCTGCTTTGTTGTCTGACAGTTGCGCCGCCTGAATCTGCGCGTGCAGTGCGGCAATGGGGGTGCGCAGCTCGTGTGAGGCATCGGCAGTAAAGCGTCGTTCATTTTCGATTGTTCTGGCGATGCGGCCAAGCAGGCTGTTCAATGCGTCAACCACCGGTGCAATTTCTTTCGGTGTGTCGTGAACAGTTATCGGGCTGAGCTGTTCCGGCGAAAGTTGGCGTAACGACTCGGTTAGCTTGCGCAATGGGCGCAACCCAAAATAGATCGCCAGCATGGTGAAAAATGCCAGTAGTGGCAGGCCGAACAGGAATGGAGCAATGTTATGCCACGCCACCTCCTGGGCCAGCTCGCTGCGTGCCTTATCGTTTTGTCCGACCAGCACATCAAAACCATGTTGTTTATCACGCAACCGGAAATACCTCCAGCGTTCACCTTGCCATTCACCGTTGCTGAAACCCTCGACTGGCGTTTGCGCAGGCAGCATGCTGGAAATGTTATTGGAGCGGAGCAGGATACGCGGTGGCTCAGCGCATTTTCTCCTTGCTTCCCATCACGCATCCAGTCAACCGTAAAACCCAGATGGCTGAGGCTTTTCTGGATGCCATCGCCGAGCAGGGAGTCGTCTTCCACCAGAAGTATCCTCATAGCTTTTCCAATTAAGTGCCGGTTAAGAATCGTTCGTTAAGCTGTGCTTGAAGTATCGAGTTACCGGGTGCCATCCAGCCAAAAAATCAGTATATGAAGGAGGTTCTATTGTGACCGCTAAAATAATCTGCATCACATTGATGTTTCTGGCAAGCACAAGTTCAGTGTTTGCAGAAACCCGGAGAAGCATGATTGCGGGCCATGTTGCCGAAGCTCCTCACGCAGCTAGTGCAGTGCCAGCCGTGGAGCGCAGGCAGGGTTTCATTAAGCGTCGGTTAACAATCATTTGTTAGATTAGCATTGAAGCGCGAGTTCAAGTTTGAAGTGCAACGCCTGACTTGAAGAATACCTGACTGGGTGTTTTGTATTCAAGTCTTTTTCTGGGTCGGTTGTTCAATCTGTTCATTGCCGTATCAATCTCCTGTTGTGTAATGGTCGTGAAGTCCC
>CAITJF010000105.1 GCA_903892645.1 uncultured Nitrosomonadales bacterium
ACCAGCGGCACGCCTTCATTCTTGTAGCGCATCGCCGTGGTGTAGATCGGCGCCACTTCACCTGAAGGGTAATGCTTGGAAATGCCGCCTTCCACGCCGGGCACCATTTCATTGCGGATGCGCGGATTAGCGAAGGTGCCGCGCATCATCACCTGATGGTTGCCGCGCCGCGCGCCATAGCTGTTGAAATCCTTCACCGCCACGCCACGGCTTTGCAGATATTTGCCTGCGGGCGTGGCGGGCTTGAAGCTGCCCGCCGGACTGATGTGGTCGGTGGTTACCGAGTCGCCGAATATCGCCAGAGGCTTGGCATTGCGAATCTCGCTCATGCCGCCGACCACCATGCTGAAGCTCTCGAAAAATGGCGGGCGCGCGATATAGGTGGAATCGTCCCACTGGTACAGGTTGCCGGTGGGCGCGGGAATCGCGTTCCACAGCGGCAGGTCGCGGGTGAGGTCGCTGTACAGCCTGCGGTAGATTGCCGGGTCGGCGGCATATTTCATCATCGTCTGCACTTCGGCGCTGTTCGGCCAGATGTCTTTCAGGTACACCGCCTCGCCGTTGTTGCCGGTGCCGAGCGGTTCGCTGTCCAGATTGATATTGACCCGCCCTGCGATGGCATAAGCCACCACCAGCGGCGGCGAAGCAAGGTAATTTGCCTTGATGCTGGCGTGGATGCGCGCCTCGAAATTGCGGTTGCCGGACAGCACGGCGGCAGTGATCAGGTCATGGGCGGCAATCGCTTCTTCCAGCCGCGAATCCAGCGGGCCGGAATTCCCGATGCAGGTGGTGCAGCCGTAGGCCACCAAGCTGAAACCGAGCTGTTCCAGATAGCCGAGCAGCCCGGCCTTGGTCAGGTATTCGGTCACCACGCGCGAGCCGGGGGCGAGTGAAGTCTTGATGTGCGGCTTGACGCGCAAACCCTTCGCCACGGCCTTCTTCGCCAGCAGGCCGGCGGCCAGCAGCACACTTGGATTGGAGGTGTTGGTGCAGCTCGTGATCGCGGCGATCAGCACGTCGCCGTGGCCGATCCCGACCATCGCTTTTGTTTCTTCCGCGTTTTGCGAGTGCTGCGCCGGGGTAGGGTGGCTGTCCATCATTTCGATTTCGCTCGCCGCGCTGCTGCTGTGGCTGCCCACGGTGGGCTTGCCCGCAGGCCCGCCGTCGGTCAAGCCGCCGCCGGTCATGGGGATGCACACTTCACCGCTGTACATGTGCAACTCTGTGGCGTAGCGTTTGCCCAGCTCGGCAGCAGGTTTGTTGAAACCGTTTTCCGCCACCGGCTTGCTGAACAGGGTATCGAAAGTTTCGCGCATCGCGGACAGCGCCACGCGATCCTGCGGACGTTTCGGCCCGGCCAGCGAAGGCTGGATGGTGGCGAGGTCGAGTTCCACCACGCTGCTGTAATCGATGCTGTCCGCCTGTGGAATGCCGTACAGATTCTGCGCCTTGAAGTAGGACTGGAAGGCATCCACTTCTTCGTCCGTGCGCCCGGTGTAGCGCAGGAAGTCCACGGTCACGTCGTCCACCGGGAAGAAGCCCATGGTCGCGCCGTACTCTGGCGCCATGTTGGCGATGGTGGCGCGGTCAGGGATAGTGAGCGCCGCCGTGCCTGTACCGAAAAATTCCACGAACTTGCCCACCACTTTCTGGTGGCGCAACAGTTCGGTGACGGTCAGCACTAAATCCGTGGCGGTGACACCTTCGTGCAGCTTGCCCTTGATGTGCACGCCCACCACATCAGGCGTGAGAAAGTACACCGGCTGTCCCAGCATTCCGGCCTCCGCCTCAATGCCGCCCACGCCCCAGCCGACCACGCCGATGCCGTTGATCATGGTGGTGTGGCTGTCGGTGCCCACCAGCGTGTCAGGGTAGTACACACCCTCTTTGTGTTGCACGCCGCGCGCCAGATATTCCAGATTGACCTGATGCACGATGCCGACGCCGGGCGGCACCACCTTGAACGTGTAGAATGCCTGCATGCCCCATTTCATGAACTTGTAGCGCTCATTGTTGCGCTCGAATTCCATTTCCATATTGAGCTTCAGCGCATCCGGGCGGTTGTAGTAATCTACCTGCACCGAGTGATCGACCACCAGGTTCACCGGCACCAGCGGCTCGATAATCTTCGGGTCCTTGCCCAGCTTGGCGGCGGCATCGCGCATCGCGGCAAGATCGGCAAGCAGCGGCACGCCGGTGAAATCCTGCAACACGATGCGTGCCACCACGAACGGTATCTCTTCGGTGCGCGGCGCATTCGGTTGCCAGTTGGCCAGTTGGCGGATATGCGCCTCTGTCACCTTCTTGTCGTCGTAGTTGCGCAGCACTGCTTCCAAAACAATCCGGATCGAAACCGGCAGGCGTGAAATTCTCCCCAGCCCTGCCGCTTCCAGCGCAAGCAGCGAGTACAGGGTGCCCGCCTTGCCGTTGGCGAGTTGGAACGAGTAGCGCGAGTTGAATAAATTGTGCGACATGGCGAGGGCTCCGAATAAAACTTGTTGAATTAAATGGAGTGCAAAACGAGGGGTTGCAATTATAACGTGGTATGAGCGTGGCGGTCAGATTCACAAGTTAACCGGAGAGTCGGAACGGGCTGACACCAACTCTTTGATTTTGTGATGTATGGTATATTCAAAATGGCCGCTATGTACCAAATAGCGTATCTTCAAGATTCGAAGGAAACCGCCCGACAAGGAGACGCGGATTAAGAATACTAATCAGCTATTCTTCAAACCCCAGGCCGTTGCACTTCAAACTTGAGCCAGCAATTTTTTACTTTGCTACTATCGCGTTATTATGTAAGTAATTTGACAATACCGTGCCGTATCCATGAGTATATTCAAAGTCCTTCAGTTCAATATGCAGTTCGGCCAAAGCTGGGATGATGCAGATCCCGACCGTGCGCTCGTCAATCTTGATCTGACTATCTCAGAAATTCTCGGCCATGACGCTGATGTTGTGATGCTGCAGGAGGTGGAACATGCCATTCCTGGCGGCGTACAGCTCCATCCGCCACCTAATTACACCCGGCTGAGCGCGATGCTTGAAGGTTACCATGGTCATTTCTCATATCCGAAAGCCGATCCTCGTGAATTACCTTTTGGCATAGGATTGGCCATTTTCTCGAAGACACCATTGCGTGATACCTTTCGGTACGATCTGCCGTCACCGCCAATCATGTTCGAATTTCAGGGTGAAAAAAGAACGCCTACAGACCGCCTTCTTATTGGCGCAAAAACCACGCTTGCCGGCCACGAACTCCAGCTCTTCAATACACACCTTCTGGCGTACTTCATGCTCAAGTCGTCAAGTGAAAATCATATTGAACAGCGTCAACTCGTCGTCGAACAGTTGCGCCGCTCGGACTGCGCTACATTGCTTGGCGGAGATTTCAACGTCAGCAAGTGCGACTCGCTGGTTCAGCAGTTTGCCGAGGCTGGTTATCAGACCGTACAGACGAGAGAAGCCACGTGGCGCCGCCGCCCCTACGTGCTCGACCATATCTTCTACAGTCAACACCTGCATCTGGTGCGCTACGCCGTGAAGCCGACAAATGCCTCGGATCACCACATGCTCGTGGCGGAGTTTGGATTCCTGGACTAGCTGTAGAAAAGCCCATATTGCATTTGGCGCGAGAATATTACGGCGCAGAAAACCAAAAACGGCGCGCTACGCTGTGCAGCATGGTTGGTAACCGTGGGTGTGCAGTTGATCGTGGTGAGATGGTGTAACGGCTTGTTCTTCATGGTGGGCGGTATTGGTTTCGAACCAACGACCCCTGCCGTGTGAAGGCAGGTGTGTTCCATGTGGAACGTGGCTTTCAGGCTGATTCTGGCATTTTTTCTGGCTGAAACGGGTACGGTTTTGCGTTGTTTGCATACCCGGCCAGATGATCTGGCGCGAAGTGCGCATAGCGCAGCACCATCGCCATGCTGTGCCATCCCCCGAGCTTCATCAACACCTCAAGCGGTGTCCCTGCCTGCACATGCCATGTTGCCCAAGTGTGTCTCAAGTCATGCCAGCGGAAGTTTTCTATTCCGGCACGCTTCAACGCTTTCCCCCATGCCGCCTTGATTTGTACTATAGGCTCGACTATTTCCTTCCCCAGCTTCTTCCGTTTGTATGGGAATACCCATTTATCAGACTGCCCTTTCTGTCCACGCAGTACTTCCATCGCGGAATCAGATAGCGGTATCCCTATCGGCTTGCCCGCTTTCGCCTGGTCTGCATGAATCCATGCCACCTTGCGCCGCATATCCACTTGCGACCATTCCAGATGGGTTGCGTTGCCTTGGCGAAGCCCGGTGGCGACACTGAATCGTGCCAGAGGTTTCAGGTGCTTCGGCAGTTGCACATCCAGGCGCTTCCATTCTGCTTGCGTCAACCAGCGGATTCTGGCCTCTGGTATTTTTCTGCGCTCGATGGCAGGGATGGTGTCAATATGCCCACGACGCTTTGCGAGGTTCAGGATTGCCGTTACGAGGTTTGCTTCTCGGTTGTGGGTGGAAGGGACGGTGGATAGGCATTCGTCGATTACGGAGGCAGTCAGGTCGGACAGCGGGTAGTTCGGAATGGATAGTGTGCGGATGCGGTAGCGGTCTGATTCGTCGCGCGGCTCGGCGGTCAGCCATTCAATGCAGGCGTCGTGCCACGTTACGCCTGCTTGCTTTTTGTTCCAGAGATCAGCTTTAAGTTGGTGGTCAACTGTTGAGCGGCACGCCGCAGGATGCTGATCAGTGGATACCGCGCAAGTACTCGGTCGCACGCCCAATACATCGTTTATAGCAGATGGTGATGGAACGTACTGGGTATCTGCACATTCCGGGCCGGCCTATTCAGCAGCCCCCGCCAGCATTACGCTGGCGGGTTCGGTGCTGGTGTCCAATGTCGTCGCGACCTTTGACGAGGAAACTACGCTGTGGCGTGGCGCCTGCACTGGAGGCGCGGTTGTGCTGGGTACTGATATTGTGTTGTCTGGTGCCGGAGTCTTTTCTGCCATTCCGCTAATGTCAGATGTGCCGAGCATCTTTTATTTTGGTGGTATCGCCGCCAGCGGCAGCTATACCGTACCCGTTGCGCATGAAGTTGATGTCGGTAGCGCGCAGCCATGCAACTGCTCTGTGTCCTATCGGCTGACGGCCGACAGCCCTTATTCCCTTTTCTCCCGCGTGCCAGATGTTGCTGCACTGGCCAGCATTGCCGGGGATTACGCTGGTTTCGCTGATGCCAAAGTGCAGATTGCTATCGCGCCTGATTCCGGAGTCTACGACGTATGGCGCGACTTTGTGCCGGGGCAGTACATCGGTCGTAAATTCAAGTTTCGAGTGTTGCTTGGCTCCTTCGATCCGTCGGTGACTGCGGTGCTTGATACCTTCGCCTTCACAGTGGATATGCCTGATCGTGTGGAGCGGGGAACTGCTGTCAATTGTTCGTCCGGAGGTTTGAGCGTGGTCTATGCCAAACCGTTCCAAATCGCGCCAAACGTGCAGATCACGATACAGGGTGCGGCACAAAACGATGATGTAGTGCTCACTGGTCAGACAGCCGCCGGATTCACAGTTCAGATTTTACAGGGTGGCGTTGGCGCTACCCGCACCATCAACTGGCTCGCCCAGGGTTATTAAGGAGAATCCATGTCGCAAAATTCACTCGTCGTTGCCGACGGGACGGGCGCGGCCGTCCTGTCCGAGGTTAATAATGCATTAAACACATTGGTAACGCAAAACAGTGGTGCGACAGATCCGGCCACCCAGTATGCCTACCAGCGCAAGGCTCGCACCGATCTTGGCGTGATCCTGCGGAGAAACGCGGCCAACAGCGCCAACATTCTGGATGGCACGCTCGCAGAAACGCTGGGCGTCGGAAAGTCTGGCGCTTTCACGGCCGGCCTCGCGGATTTTATGCGGACATTCGTTTGCGCCGGCACGTGGTCTGTGGCCTTCGATGCGGTGGCCACTTTGGGCGATGGCTGGTGTTGCTGGGTGAAAAATGGAGGCAGCGGAACCATCACCCTAGACCCGAACGCGAGCGAGCAGATCAATGGAGCCGCCACCGTTGTGCTGGCTCCCGGAGAAGGCTGCGTGGTGAAGTGCGACGGCACGGCGCTGGTTGCGATCGGCGGCCAGCTCGGCGCGATCACGCAGGCGCAGGCCGATGCGCGCTATATTCTCCAGTCCAGTTCCCCAGCAATCGTATCGAAACGGCAAACAGTTCTTGCCGGAGCTGCTGCGATTGTGCAGATAGGCACGGGACTCGCCTGCAACCTACTGGCAGCGGCAACCAGTGTGCGCATCGCCTATCCTGGCGGAATTGGAGCAAATGGGGATATTGATTATATCGGGTCGTTCACGGCTGACCAGGCATCGTACTGGTCAGGGCTGACGGCCAACACCACAAATTATTTATTCTCCGACCGCAATTCGGGAACCGGTGCTCAAACCGGCGTGGTATCCACACTGCCTTACATCGCGCAACTATCAGGCGGTTCGATCTCGACGGTGAACGGGCAGCATACTTACGAATATGATACTGGCGTGATGTGGGTAGGCAATGGCTCCAGCTCCAGCGTGGTGCAGCGCACGGCGGTGGGCGAATGTGTATGCGGTGCATCAGCCGTGACCAGCGTGATCACTTATGCCAAGCAGAGAGAATTCACTTCCAGTCCTTCCGCCATAGCGCTTAATACTGCTTACAACATTTCTCATAATTTAGGGGTTCGCCCAAAAGCAATAAAGGTGTGGTTAAAAAATACAACCATAGACAATGGTTGGCAAGTCGGGGAGGAAATCGATGTAAGCGGATTCGCTATTTATGGTTCTGGTGTTGGTTCTAATGGCCTTTCGGTCGGTGGTAACAGGTTGATTTCTACGCTCACGATCGGGGGTTCTCTTTACGCAATAAAAAAGGATGCTTCTGCTGCTTTTTCGCTGACTCTTGCAAGCTGGGCGGCGTATATAACTATCGATGGGGGTTTTTAATTCCATGCTGACCACCAGAACCATCTCTAACGTTGGCGACCCACTATGCACCCCTGGCGGTGCGCCACTAACAAACACCAAGATCAGTTTTGTTGTGGTGGACGTTTTCGGCAAGCCAGCCGCCGTGTGGGATGCGGTGACGCACGAGCGCATTGCGGGGATAGTGAACACCGTGACCAATCCCAGCGGTGAGTTCACTGTTAACTTGTGGCCGAACGATCGTGGCTCTATCGCGACGCAGTATCTCTGCCACGTGCACGCGCAGGGTGTGGCCGACTTCAAGGCTTCCGTTCCGTCCGGCAGCACCACGCTGACATGGATCGAGCTGATGGCCAACGGCACGCCGCTCACGCCGCAGGAAATATCCGCGTTAAATCTGCACATTTCCATGACCGCTACGGTCCACAACACGGCAGCAGCCTTGACTGCGGCAAACCCAGTGCTCTATGTTGGTCAGCTCGGCTATGAAACCGACACCAGCCGCTTCAAAATCGGCGATGGCACCACCGACTGGAACACCCTGACCTATTGGCGCTACACCGCACAGCACCTGAATATCACTGCCGTATCCGGAACCATCAAGACATTGACGCTAGCCGAAAGCAAATGCACCAGCTATGAGGTGATCGGAGAGATGGCGGGTGACTTTGAAGTAGTGGTTCCTGACGTGATGGCTGCATTTGTGGTGGAGAATTCCACCACCGGCACCGGTGCGGTGGTCTTCAAAACAGCTGCGGGCAACGTGCTAGTGCCGCCGGTGGACATCCCGCGCACCGATCCGTCAACGATCATGCTGCTCTATGCTGACGGCACGGATTGCGAGGCGCTGACCGGTGCGGCGGCAGTGAGCGGCGCGGTGGCTTCGGTCAACGGTCGTGGCGGCGCGGTGGTGTTGAATAAATCGGATGTCGGGTTGGGCAACGTCAACAATACCAGCGATGCCAACAAGCCGGTATCCACGGCACAGGCATCGGCGGATGCCACCGTGCTTGCAGCAGCCAACGGTAACGCGGCGGCGGCGCAGAGCACCGCAAACACGGCGCTGACCAACGCGGCAACCGCTCAAGGGACGGCAAACACGGCCATATCCAATGCTGCGGCAGCGCAGAGCACCGCGAATGCGGCGATTCCATCGTCTGCTAAAGACGCTTCCGGGGGCGTGCCAGGGCTGACCCTATTCAAGCTCAACCTGCGCAACACCGCAAACACGATCACCAGCTGGTTTACCACTGCCGCCACGGCCGCGCGCACGTGGGCGATGCCGGATAAGGATGGCACGGTGGCGATGACCAGCGACATCACCGGCACGAACAGCGGCATCAACACCGGCGATGACAAAACCGCAATTACCGGAATCCTAAAGGGTAACGGCACTACGATCAACGCAGCGGCTGCTGGAACTGATTATCTGGCTCCAACTGGGAACGGCGCAGGGTTGATCGGGATTACGGCTGCCCAGGTCGGCGCTCCGTCCGGATCTGGAACTTCAAGTGGCACCAACACCGGAGATAATGCCATCAACTCCCAGTACAGCGGTCTGGTCAGCAATGCCACCCATACCGGAGACGCCACCGGGTCAGGCGCGCTGACAGTGGTGGGGATACATGGCACCGCCATGATCGGACTCGGGACGGGGTTGCTCAAGAACAACACAACTACGGGGGTTCCCTCTATCGCGGTAAACTCTGACCTGCCACCCATGACCGCAACGGTCGGTGGTGCAGTTCCGACCCCGCCCAATAACACGACCACGTTTTTGCGCGGGGATGGCACGTTTGCCACACCCTCTGGCAGCGGATATGTAGTCGGGCCAAGTGGGGCAACAGACGGCCATGTTGTGCTATTCAACGGGACGACCGGGAATCTTATCAAGGATTCTGGGCTTACCCTGTCAGGCACGAATACCGGTGACCAGACCAGCGTATCCGGCAACTCCGGAACCGCCACGGCGTTGGCCACCAGCCGCAACATAGATGGTCTAGCTTTCAACGGCACCGCAGATATTACGGTGATCGCTCCGGCAACTCACGCAGCCACCAGCAAAACCACTCCAGTGGACGCGGACGAGTTGCCGGTAGTGGATAGCGCTGCCTCGAATGTTCTGAAAAAGCTGACGTGGGCGAACCTGAAGGCCACTTTACTCGGCACGGTCAACTCCTGGACAGCGGCGCAGCGCGGATCGGTGACTGCGCTCACGTCCACCTCTGGCAGCATCGCCATAGACCTGGCGATCACGAATAATTTTTCCCACACCCTGACGGAGAACACCACGTTGGCCGCGCCCAGCAATGCGGTGGCCGGGCAAAGTGGGCAGATCACGTTTACGCAGCACGCGAGCGCCGCCAAGACACTAGCCTTCCATGCCAACTGGATTTCTACCGATGGCACCACGCCAGCCATACCCACCACTGTCGGCGCTGTGAGCGTGCTGACCTATTACGTGGTGGACTCGACGCATATCTGGTTCGCGCTGAATAAGCACGGGGTGGCGTGATGTTCGGCTCGATGCTGATGAGTGCACTTAATATACCAGACGGTATAAGTTTAATAGCCACTGCATACTCAGAGCAGGCCGGTAATACCGTAAATCACTCCTTAACCATGCCGACGAATGTGGCCGGTGATTTACTAATCGCCACGGCGTGGATGAGTGGGTCGATTACGGGGGGGTCTATGTCCGGCTGGACGGCCTTTGGCACTTCAGGAGTTAGCAACGTCCTGGGGTTTTGGAAGATTTCCAGCGGGGCAGAAGGCAGCACTGTAACCCTGTCGCACGGGACGGGCAGAGCGCTGCTACAGGCTACGATTTCAAGTATACGTGGCGGTTCCGCGTCTGCTCCGGTAGATGCTTCAGGATGGACTACACCGGCATCTGGAGCAACGCTCGCGGCATCAAACTTGTCATCGTCGGTATCAAATGGATTCCAGTTCATCATGAACATGACGCTGCAATCCACCTATTCCGCCGCATCGGTTGACAATGGTGCGGCGATAGACGCAAACCATAGTTTCAGCACAATTCAGGCAAGTAATTCACTGGCGATACACAAGGCGCTGTCTGCGACCGGAAGCACCGGGGTGACCACAACCACCTATGGCGGAACCACAGCCATCAATCACGTATTAACCGTTTTAATTAAACCGTAAAGGATGGCCATGATTTACAAGCGCGCCGGACTCCCATTCGACATCAATGCAGAGCACAGGATCGACCAGATTAACTACCCGCACAACTGGTTTCAGGATGCAAGCAATCGTGCAGCGATGGGCATCACAGAGGAAGCCGATCCTGCCCCACCCGTTCCCACTCAGGCAGAGTTGGATGCACTTTATGCAGTAAATTATGCCAACAACATCAGCGCACTTTGGCAAGCTGCGCATGATTATGAGTATGCGCAGATCAGCGGCGTGGCGGTGGGTCTGTTGGTGCTGGGCGTGCTGCAATCGAAGCCCAAAGCCTACGCCGTGCAGATGTGGTCGAAGGCTATCTGGGTGTTGTACTACGCCCGCAAGCCGACCATCACCGATGTTTACAACCCCGCGATGCAGGATTTTTCTTCCGTCGGCCCGATACCATATTCGATCCCGGAATTGATGGCGGAATTGGGGATGTAATGACCCGCGTATTTATACAATTGCTTATCTGTGTGCTGTTCGTTATTGGGGCCCTGCCCGCCGCGCTGCGCATGGGGTTCGCGATATTCCAAAACCCGAATAAAGCGTGGGATATTGCAAAGGCGATGGATGATCTATTAAACGTTCTGTGCAACGGCAAGCCCAGACAATGGGTAAGTACAAGGGCTGCACAAGCCCGTCAGGAAGGACAACGCTGGGGCTGTGTGCTGTGCAAGCTGCTCGACCGGGTGGATGCCGGGCATTGCGACCGTGCGCTGGTGGATGCGAAGCAGAATTTGAAGGAATGAAAGAGGAGGCGACCGATGCAAAATGCACTACCGACCTGTTGCCAGCATTAAAAGTATCGTGTGAGCGGAACTAAAAACAAGAAAGGAAAAACATGGCCGATCCTCACATCACCGCAGCAGGCGCCCTCACCGGGATGGTGGCAATTCCGGCTGGATTGCTGCTCGGTGCACATATTGATGCTCTGATCATCGGGCTGGTCGCAGCCGTTGCAGCATCAGCTTGGCTTGAAACAATAGATAGCAGGCTCAAATCCTCCGCTGCCGTGCTGTTGTCCTCACTGCTGGCCGCGTATGGCTCGCCGTTTGCCGCCGGGCTGCTGGCCAATGCCGAGCCAGCCGCCGCACAAAGCGCGGAAGCGTTGCGCATGTTGATGGCGGTAGTGATCGGCGGCGGGGCCCCGCGCCTTATTCCGCTTTCTTTTAAATGGCTGGAACGGAAACTCAAGCCATGAATGCCGCGTTCCAAACTTTATCAATTATTTCCGCCATGGTCGTTCTGGTGCGCACCATTTGCGTCTCGGCCCGCCTGAATCGCAAGAACTGGAAGGGAAATCCGCTTCGTTTCACAGGAATCAGCTTCTCTTACGCGATGATCTGCGGTGGCGCGCTTGGCATTCCACTCTGCTGGAATCCGGCCCCTCATTTGTTGCTGCTAGGCATCGCCATGCGCATCGTGTCAGAGCGTCGCGGGGGTACGCGCTGTGGGCGATGAGACCAGGATGCCGGAACCGCTTGGCCTGCCGCGCTGCCGGTTTTGCAAGGGATTTGAATTGTCGAGACTGGCCGATCATGGCTATTGCACACGCGCGCTCACACCGCGCGATCGCGCCAGATTTTTGCATGCCGATGCGATTTGTATTTTTCATGAGGGTAGATTGAAATGAATAAATGGATAGGGCGGCATCGCTCATGGTTCTTGCTTGGTGGCACGGCTCTGGCGCTTGGGATTTCGCTTTACTCCGACCCGGACAGCGGGCTTTCTACCGCACTTGGCTGGCTGGCAATCCTGCAAGGGATATGGGCAATCGGGGCGGCATTCTGGGCGCGCAAGGCGCTTATGGATTACCCGGAGGCCGATCAGCGCAGGCTGTTTGCCAAGGCCGGGGAAAGCCCTGTTGGAGCCGGGCTGGCACTGATCGCGGCGGCGATTGTGTTTGTCGGGTTGTTGATGGTCTTCGCGCCGCGCGCCCATGCGGTGGATCTGCCGGCAGGGTATTTGAAGTATGGCGCTACGCTCAAGGCCGAGCAGCAGCGCTACTGGCCAGATCACCCCGATCCCGCTTTGCTCGCCGCGCTGGTGGAGCAGGAATCGTGCATCAGCCTTAAATCAAAAGGCTGCTGGAACCCGTCTGCCAGCCTCAGAACCAGCAGAGAGGAGGGCGCCGGCATGGGGCAGATTACCCGCGCCTACCGTACCGATGGTTCGGTGCGCTTCGATGTGCTGGCCAGCCTGCGCGATCAGTACAGCGATGAGATGGGGGATTGGTCTTGGGGGAATGTATATACACGACCGGATCTGCAACTGCGCGCCATCGTACTGATGAGCCGCGATGCTGTAAAACCGTTCCG
The DNA here is from genome assembly GCA_903892645.1 of uncultured Nitrosomonadales bacterium. Lineage (GTDB taxonomy): Bacteria > Pseudomonadota > Gammaproteobacteria > Burkholderiales > Gallionellaceae > CAITJF01. Next base: position 12,470 of record CAITJF010000105.1, read on the forward strand.
TGCGGCACCGGCCGTGCTGCAATTTGGCGATGCTGGATACAACGGTGGCACGGGAGGCGTTCAGAAGGAGCGCCGCGCCTGCACGCTTACCAGGGGTTGCGATGCTGGCCGGTGGTTCGGCCATGTCGAGGCGCACTGCCTCAAGTCGCGCCAACCGATCTATGGTGGCCGCAGTGCTTGCGACATCAATCGTGAGCATGTGCATAACGTGTTCCTGGTGCGCGCGGAGAAATACAGGAAAGCGATGGTGAAATCATGAACCCATGGGTTGCGCTGGGCCTCGTCCTGGTATGGATCTCCAGCCTATCGGGCGTGGGCTACTGGCAGAACACCGAAGGTCATGTGGCGGAGCGCGTGGCCTGTCTTAAACGCGACAACGATACGCTGCGCAAGGCAAACATCAAGATCGTGGAGCTTGAGCAAGCAGCACGGGACGACGAGCAGCGGCATGCTATCGAGGTGAATCAAATTGCAGGTGTTTATGAAAAGGAGATGCGAAATGTTAAAGCTGACAAGGATGCTGTTCTTGCTAAGTTGCGCGCTGGCACTGTCGTGTTGCGTGACCCATACGCCACCGGCCAACGATCCGCTGGAGGTGAAGCCGGCCAAGTTGCCGCCGGCGCCAGCCAGTGTGATGGTGGAGCGCCGGGCGGACTTTCAGTACAGACTGGTGAATTTCTTGTCGGCCTCGCAAGTGAAGCCGACGACATCGTTAAACAGCTTGCAGCCTGCCAGGCAGTAGTAATTGATGACCGCAAGTAAAAAGCTATGCAGCGGTTCCAGTTTTGCCGAGCCTGCGACCGTCCTTACGCGCAGGGCTTGCCGAAGTGTCCGCATTGCGGGTATGCGTGTGACGGATTGGTGAAAATTACTCTGGCATTTTTTCTGGCAGTCTCATACAGTTTTATACCGTTTCTGGCAGTTTCTGGCTGATTTACGTTAGCGGATACTATCGCTAGAATGCTTGTGTATGGTGGGCGGTATTGGTTTCGAACCAACGACCCCTGCCGTGTGAAGGCAGTGCTCTACCGCTGAGCTAACCGCCCATTCGAGGGCGCGCATTAAATCATACTGGGTGTTTGTCGGTCAATTGTTTATGGCGCAACAGGCAAGGTGGCGTAAAATGCGCGCTCTTCGTTTCTGATTGAAGCCATGACTATACGTACTCGCTTTGCGCCCAGTCCAACGGGTTACCTGCATATTGGCGGTGCCCGCACCGCGCTGTTTTCCTGGGCCTATGCCCGCAAGCATGGCGGCGTTTTTATCTTGCGTATCGAGGATACTGACGTCGAGCGCTCCACACCCGAAGCGGTGCAGGCCATTCTGGATGGCATGGCGTGGCTCAACCTGGATTACGATGAAGGCCCGTTCTACCAGATGCGGTGCATGGAACGCTACAAGGCAGTGATCCAGCACATGCTGGCGCAGGGCAGTGCCTATTATTGCTACACCTCGCCAGCGGAGTTGGAGGCCATGCGCGAGGCACAGCGCGCACGTAGTGAGAAGCCGCGTTACGATGGGTGCTGGCGTCCGGAGACCGGCAAGGTTTTGCCCGAGCCGCCGCCGGGGGTGAAGCCGGTGGTGCGTTTCAAGAACCCTGCCCAAGGTGCGGTGGTGTGGAAAGATCTGGTGAAGGGCTATATCGAGTTCGACAACGGCGAACTGGATGATCTTATTATTGCGCGTGCAGACGGCACGCCAACCTATAATTTCTGCGTGGTAGTGGATGACTGGGACATGGGCATCACGCACGTGATTCGCGGCGACGACCACGTCAACAATACGCCGCGCCAGATCAACATTCTCAAGGCATTGGGCGCTACCGTGCCGCAATACGCACACCTTTCCATGATCCTCGGCAATGACGGCACCAAGCTCTCCAAGCGCCACGGCGCCGTCAGCGTGATGCAATACGACGAGGACGGTTATCTGCCGGAAGCAGTGACCAATTATCTGGCGCGGTTGGGATGGTCGCACGGCGACGAAGAGGTTTTTTCGGTGGAGCAATTCTGCGCATGGTTCGACCTCGATCACATCACGCCGTCCGCCGCGCAGTTCAACACCGAGAAATTAAACTGGCTCAACCAGCATTACCTGAAGCTGGCGGACAATGCGCGGCTTGCCGCGCTGGTGCGCCCACGTCTCGAAGCACGCGGCGTGGCAGTAAGTGCCTCACCCGAGTTGGAGGCCATCATTGGGCTTTACAAGGAGCGCGTGGTGACCCTCAACGAATTGGCCGATGCCGCAGAAGTGTTTTATATTGACCTGCACCCCGCTAAGGAGCTGCTGGAAGCCCAATTGTCGGCTGAAGCCATACCCGCCTTGCGTGAACTGGCGGAATGTTTCAAGGAAATAACATGGGAAGACCAAGTGATCGGTGCGGCGATAAAGGAGGTCATCGGCAGGCATAATTTGAAAATGCCCAAACTGGCAATGCCGCTACGCGTGATGATTACCGGACAGACCCATACTCCATCGGTAGGTGCGGTGGTAGCGCTGTTTCCACGCGAGACCGTATTGGCGCGCATGGTGCGGCATTTGCGGTAACTTCCCGAATAATCCGAACCAGCCACGTTGACCTATGGTGTTGCAATGGTTTTGCTGCTAGATTGTGGGCATGGCTTTCCATTATTTTGTATTTTGATTGTGGTACTTTGCACAAGGTTTGCTTACATCAAGGCGGCTGAATATGAACAGGTTCCAGAGGCGCACAATAAACTGCGAACGCAATGACTCCTGACACCCATACCCCCACCAAATCCCTATTAGCACGCATCGTGCGCATATTGGAATGGCGTCGCTTCGGCCAGTGGTTACCGTTGCTGGCGCTGGCAGCTTCCTTGGCAGTCACTCACCTGATGTGGAAAAACAAGCATCAAGAAACTGTGCAGGAGATGCAAATTGATTTTGATTCCCATGTGCGTGAAACCATGCGCCATGTCGAGGATCGCATGAAGGTGTATGAGCAGATGCTGCGCGGCATAAAGGCCTTATTTGATGCCTCAAAGAACGTCGGACGGGACAATTTCCATGCCTATATTAACAGGCTGCATCTGCAGGAAAACTACACCGGCATCCAGGCGGTAGGTTTTGCGCCGATCGTGCCAAGGGCAGAGAAGGATAAGCATATTGCCGCTATACGCAAGGAAGGTTTTCCTGCGTACACCATACAGTCCGAAGGCAAGCAGGACACCTATGCTCCAACTGTCTACATTGAGCCATTTTCCGGCTCCAATTTGGGTGCCCTTGGTTACGATATGTTTGCCGAACCGGTGAATCGCATCGCCATGGAACAGGCGCGTGATAACAATCAGGCTGTTAATACCGGCAAGATGCTGCTACGGGAAACAGATGGCCACTTACGGGCTGGCTTCATGACTTTTGCGCCCATTTACAAGAGTGGGATACCGCATGATACCGTCGCCGAGCGCCGCGCCAACATCATTGGATGGGCATATTCGGTGTCTCGCATGGAGCCACTGATGGCTAACATCCTCGGCGAGGCTTCTACCACGATCGATATTGAAATTCTTGACGGCAAAACCCTGTCAGACGAATCGCTGATGTACGATTCCGATCCCAGCGCCAGTCATCTTGTCAGGGGTTCCAGTGACTTGTTCAAGGCCGCGAAGCAAATTGAAATTGCAAACCATACCTGGACGTTGGCGGCACACTCCTTGCGCACCTTTGATATGGGACTGGAGGGTGGCAAACATCAAGTTATCGCTTATGCCGGTGCTGGAGCGAGCCTGCTGCTGGCGCTGCTCACCTGGTTGCTGGTGTACGGCCGGGCACGCGCCCTGCAAGACGCTCAGGAGATGAAACAGAGCGAGTCGCGCTACCGGCAGATGTTCGAAAAAAACGCTTCCATTGCATTTCTGCTGGATCCGGATACCGGCCACATCGTGGATGCCAACGCCGCTGCGATCGCATTCTGGGGTTATTCACTGGAAGAGCTGCGTGGCATGAACATCGCCAAGATCAGCATCGTCCCAAGCGGCAAGATTGTCGAAGTGATGAATACGATCAGGAATGGATTAACGCACCGTATCGAGTTGTATCACCGGCTCAAGAGCGGCGAGATCCGCGATGTCGAGGTGTTCAGCGGCCCGCTTGACTACCAAGGGAAAACTTTACGCTACTCCATTGCCCATGACATTACCGCGCGCAAAAGGGCGGAGGAGGGGCTGCGGCTCGCTTTGACCGTGTTTCACACAGTGAAAGATGCGGTGGTGGTGACCGATCCGGACAACTTGATCATCATGGTCAATCCTGCTTTTACCGCCATCACCGGCTACTCCGCTGACGAGGTGATCGGCAAGAATCCGCGCATACTTTCCTCCAAAACCCATCCGCCGGTGTTTTACGTAAAAGTATGGGAAACGCTGCTCGCCACCGGTAGCTGGAGTGGTGAAATCTGTAACCGCCGCAAGAGCGGTGAGCTTTATACCGAGTGGCTTTCCATCAAGCTGGTGCGCGATGAGAGTGGCAAG
>CAITJF010000106.1 GCA_903892645.1 uncultured Nitrosomonadales bacterium
CATAACGATTCTCCGGCGCAATTTTCTGCGGCATCAGCCACCATGTGACTGCTCCTGCCACGCCCAACACCAGCAAGACCAGCAAACTTCTTTTAACAATTATGTTCATGGAATGCCTCAGTTTTTTGTGCCTACCAGAGTTAAATCAAGTTGCCCAATGGCTTGGGCAATGGCGAATTTGCTGGCCTGGAAGTTATATAGTGCAGAAACGCGCTGCTGGTGCGCACTGGCCAAAGTGCTCTGTGCGGTCAGTGCATCCAGAATACTGCCTACTCCAGCCTTATAGCGCCCCAATGCCATTTTCTCGGACTGGTCTGCGGAGGCAACCAGGTCATCCGCAGCACGCAGTGCCTGGCTGTTGGTTAGCAGCGCCTGATAGGCTGTCCATACTTCCAGCGCAATCTGGTTTGCCAGCCGATCGCGCTCCGCCACCTTGCCCTCCAGTTGCGCCTGTGCGGCACGATTACGGTAAGTGTCTCTATAACCGCTAAACCACGGCACATCAATTCGGACACCGAGGCTGTTGCTATGACTGGTACTGGCTATGCCGGCATCCTGAGACAGGGATCGCGAAATCCCCCCGTTCAAACTGATGCTTGGCAGACCAGCGGCCTTGGTAGCGACAAGTTGCGCCTCGGCTGCTTTGATCTGCGCCTCAGCCGCAGCCAAATCTGGACGGCGCTGTCGCGCGTCCGCAATCAGCTTGCCGATACCTTGCTCTGCCGCCGAATCAGGGCTCGGTTCCGGCACCGGCGCCAGTTCAAAAGGCTGGCTCGCATCAAACCCCATGATATTGGCCAGCGTCCCTTGCGCATTAGCGGCATCTCCCTCGGCACGAATCCGGTTCAGCACCGTTTGAGACAGCGCGGTTTGCGCCTGCAAACGATCAGCTTGCGTCGCAGTGCCCGCCTGATAACGGGCTTGCGCAGCATCCAGGCTTTTGCGCGCTGCCGCCTCGGCAATCTGGTAGGACTGCACGCTGGCGCGCGCAGAAAACAGTGTGTAATAGGATTGAACCGCCGTCAGAAAAACGCCCTGCAACGTCTCATCGCGCGTGGCGTTGGCCGCAACCAATAACTGCTTGGAGTTTTCCACGTTGGCTTCACGCCCCCCGAAGTCATACAACAGATAGCTGATCGATACGCTCGCACTTTTCAGGCTGGAATCAGTGGTCGTTGCTCCAATACTAGTCCGGCTGTTTAAAACAGAAATTGGCCCGCTTAGAGTAGGAAGATAGGCCGAGATGCTGGAACCCAACTGCGCGGCCTGGACACGAGAACCCGCCCATACTGAATGGGTCTGTGGGTTATTGCACAACGCCAGATCAACGACATCCGCCAATGTCAGTTGACTTTGTATTTTGTCTTTCTGGCACATCGCGGCATCACTGCTACCGGCAAATGGCCCGGAGGCAACATATTGTTTGGTGGCAAACAAGTCAAAGCTACCCAGCGCACTGGACGGCCAAGCAAGCAACACGCACTCGAACAACGCTACGGCCAAGCCCGTGTAATATCGCCACATGGAAGTCGGGGTAATTTTTCTTAAGCTAAGAAACGCAGTATAACAAAATTGCGGACAGCACTACTCGCACGCCATAAACCATGAGGATTATCAGTGGCTCCTGAATCAGCACCAACCAATCTGGCGAAGAACGTGCATATAACAATTGCAGCCGGGGTTAAATTCAACAAATTCTTGATAAACAGGCTGTGGGCGGTGAGCCATCGTAAACCCCTTGCGGCACCATAATGATCAGCTGGAAGGCTACGCATATATGGTACTCAGCCTTGCCAGCTCGTAGCCAATGAATCCACCCAGTAGCGCCGGGCCAAGCCAGCGGCCACCATCACCATGATTTTCCCCATAATGAATTTCATGACGATTATCTGTGCAAGCCACGTTGATTGTTAAAAAACTAAAGGCTGATGCAAGAAATACTTTCATGTTCCAACTCCGCATGCTTGCGTGAATACTTTGCACTTGTCGCCAGTCCGCTTTGGCATCGTTACTTGTTTAGCGCCAATACAGAAGCGGCCCAGTTAGCCTTGCGTATTGACCACCGCACCAGAAATGCTTTGGCCATTACTCAAATTCTGCATCAAGTTCTGCAAGAATGATTGCAGCGTAGGCGAATTCGCATTGGCAGTCGAAGAGCCCTGCGATGAATTCAGTACGCTGATCATGTCCTGAAAGCTCGAATTCAAATTGCTTAACGGATCCGTTGCGCTTCCCTGTGTGCTGGTCAAAGCACTCTGGTTATTCGCAGAAAGCTGCTGCAAAAGATTCTGTATCTTTGCTGCCATATTGGAGCCGCCCTTACCAACACCCGGGCTTGCTCCGCTCGCGTCACTATCACCATCCCGGTCTGCACCCACAGCGGAACCTGTGCTGTTTCCATTCTGGTGCAAAGCAGAAAACAGGCTATGCATGAATGCCTGTACTGCGGCTACAGTATCCTGGCTCGCACTCGCACTGGCGGCAGGGGTAGTTGTGGCAGCAGATGTAGCGGCGCCACTACCCAAGCTCTGTCCCAGAGCCTGCTCAATAGCATGAATGAAATTCGACCCTTTACTTACTCGTCCCGCACCGCTGCTTCCATCGCTATCGCCATCCGAG
>CAITJF010000107.1 GCA_903892645.1 uncultured Nitrosomonadales bacterium
CACCGCCATGGCCGTACACCACGCATGTCTTCTCGGGCATAAGAATAGCTGCGGTATCCAGCACGTGTTGCAATAGTGCGCGTCCAGCCAAGCCATGAAGCACCTTGGGCCGATCCGAATACATGCGCGTACCCTTGCCGGCGGCGAGAATGACGATGTTGAGTGTGCTCATATCTGCTAAACCTTAAAGTTTCAAGAGTATAAACAAAAAAAGCAGCCGAAGCTGCTTTCCTTGTGTTTGTTATTTGAGTTTAATGCCCCGCTTGTTTGCGCAGTTTCTGAATGGCATGCAACTGCGCTACCGCTTCTGCCAATTCGGACTGGGCATGGGCATAATCCATATCGGATACACGGTTTTTCATCGCTTCTTCCGCTGCACGCTTGGCTTCAAGCGAACGTACTTCGTCCAGATCGGCACCACGGATGGCGGTATCTGCCAGAATGGTGACGACGCTGGGCTGCACTTCCAGCATGCCGCCGGAAACGTAAATCAACTCTTCTTCGCTCTGGTTCGGTATCTTAAGCCGCACTGAACCGGGTTTGATGCGGGTGAGCAGCGGGGCGTGGCGGGGGTAAATTCCCAATTCGCCCATCTCGCCCGGAACAATGACTACTTCAGCCACTCCTGAAAACAGGGATTTCTCTGCGCTGACCACGTCGACGTGAATAGTTAATGCCATGTCTTTACCTTTATTGCAGCAGTTGGCTCTTACTTACAGCGTCTTGGCTTTTTCGACGGCTTCTTCAATACCACCGACCATATAGAATGCCTGCTCCGGTAGATGGTCGTAGTCACCATTGACAATGCCCTTGAAGCCTTTGATGGTTTCCTTGAGCGTCACATACTTGCCGGGGCTGCCGGTGAACACTTCGGCCACGTGGAAAGGCTGCGACAGGAAACGCTGAATCTTGCGCGCACGCGCCACGGCCAGCTTGTCTTCCGGTGCCAGCTCGTCCATACCCAGAATCGCGATGATGTCGCGCAATTCCTTGTAGCGTTGCAGGGTCTGTTGCACACCACGCGCAACGTTGTAGTGTTCTTCGCCCACCACCAGCGGGTCGAGCTGGCGCGAAGTGGAATCGAGCGGATCAACCGCAGGGTAAATACCCAGCGAGGCGATGTCGCGCGACAATACCACGGTGGAATCTAGATGCAAAAAGGTGGTTGCTGGAGACGGGTCAGTCAAATCGTCCGCCGGCACATACACGGCCTGGATCGAGGTGATCGAACCAACCTTAGTCGAGGTAATGCGTTCCTGCAGACGGCCCATTTCTTCCGCCAGCGTCGGTTGATAACCCACGGCGGAAGGCATGCGACCCAACAGCGCGGACACTTCGGTGCCGGCCAAGGTGTAACGGTAAATGTTGTCCACGAAGAACAGGATATCGCGGCCTTCGTCGCGGAATTTTTCCGCCATGGTCAGACCGGACAACGCCACGCGCAGGCGGTTGCCGGGCGGTTCGTTCATCTGGCCGAACACCATCGCCACCTTGTCCAGCACGTTGGAATCTTTCATTTCATGGTAGAAGTCGTTGCCCTCGCGGGTACGCTCACCCACACCGGCAAACACGGACAAACCCGCATGCTGTTTGGCAATATTATTGATGAGTTCCATCATGTTTACGGTCTTGCCCACACCCGCGCCGCCGAACAGGCCCACTTTGCCGCCCTTGGCGAACGGGCATACCAGATCAATCACCTTGATGCCGGTTTCCAGCAGGTCAACCGAGGGGGACAGCTCGTCAAACTTGGGGGCTTTCTGGTGTATGGAGCGGCGCTCGTCGCATTTGACTTCGCCCGCGTCATCAATGGGGCGACCCAACACGTCCATGATACGGCCCAATGTGCCGTGGCCGACCGGAACGGTAATCTGGTTGCCGCTGTTTAACACCGCCATGCCGCGACGCAAGCCATCGGATGAACCCATCGCAATAGTACGCACCACACCATCGCCGACCTGTTGCTGTACTTCCAGAGTAAGTCCTTTTTCAGCAACGGATGTACCGTCATCCTGCACTATCAGCGCATCATAAACTTTGGGTATCTGGTCGCGTGGAAATTCAACGTCAACCACCGCACCGATACACTGAACAATTCTTCCCTGACTCATCTTGATGTTCCCCGTCTAAAATTAATTCTTTAATTCAGTCGCAGCGATTTGCACTGCGCTCAGTTATACCGCCGCCGCGCCGCCGACAATCTCGGAAATTTCCTTGGTGATTGCGGCTTGGCGCGCCTTGTTGTAAATCAGCTTGAGCTCGCCGATGACGCTCTTGGCGTTGTCGGATGCCGCCTTCATGGCTACCATGCGCGCACTTTGTTCGGATGCCTGGTTTTCTGTTACCGCGTTGTACACCAGCGACTCGACATAGCGCACCATCAACTCGTCCACCACTAGCTTGGCTTCGGGTTCGTAGATGTAGTCCCAAATCACACCGTCCGTCGCTTCAAAACTTTCACTGGAAAGCGGCAGCAATTGCTCCACCGTGGGTTCCTGCTTCATGGTGTTGATGAAGCGGTTGTAGCTGATATGCACCGCATCCACTTCACCGGCTATGTAGGCATCCAGCATCACCTTAACCGCGCCGATCAGTCTTTCGATATGCGGGGTATCGCCCATTCCGGTCAGGTGCGATTTTACGTCAGCACCAACGCGGGTCATAAAGCCGAAGCCTTTGTTGCCGATAGGGCAAACCTTGATACCCTTGCCTTGGCCTTCCCATTCCCTCATCCGGCCTACTACCAAGCGCAGGATGTTGGTGTTGAGGCCGCCGCACAGGCCCTTGTCAGAAGTAATGACGATCATGCCAACGTTCTTGACGGTTTCACGTTTGGCTATGAACGGGTGCTTATATTCGGGGTGGGCGCGTGACAAATGCGCCGCGACCTGGCGTATCTTTTCCGCATAAGGGCGCGCGGCGCGCATGCGCTCCTGCGCCTTGCGCATTTTGGATGCCGCCACCATTTCCATGGCACGCGTGATCTTGCGCGTATTTTCAACGCTTTTGATCTTGGTGCGTATTTCCTTGCTGCCAGCCATTATCTCCGCTCCGGCTTAGTAAACTGCAGTGGACTTGAATGACTCGATTGCTGCGGCCAAGGCTTTTTCATTGTCGGCTGACAAATCCTTGCTTGTCTCGATAGCATCCAGCAAGCCCTTGTGTTGGGATTTCACATAAACATGCAGCGCGGATTCGAAGGCAAGCACTTTGTTTACCGCCACGTCATCGAAAGAGCCCTTGTTAATCGCAAACAGCGTCACCGCCATCTGAGAAATAGACAGCGGCGCATATTGCGCCTGCTTCATCAATTCCATCACCAGGCGGCCACGTTCCAATTGTTTGCGGGTGGCTTCATCCAAGTCGGATGCAAACTGCGCGAACGCTGCCAGTTCACGGTATTGCGCCAGTGCCAGGCGCACACCGCCGCCCAGCTTCTTGATCACCTTGGTTTGTGCCGCACCACCCACGCGGGATACGGATATACCTGCATTGATCGCGGGGCGAATACCGGCGTTGAACAAATCCGTTTCCAAAAAAATCTGGCCGTCAGTAATCGAAATTACGTTGGTCGGCACGAACGCCGATACGTCACCAGCGGCCGTTTCAATCACCGGCAGCGCTGTCAATGAACCGGTCTTGCCCTTGACTTCGCCCTTGGTGAATTTTTCGACGTATTCTGCATTTACGCGTGCAGCACGCTCCAATAGGCGGGAGTGCAAATAGAACACGTCACCTGGGTAAGCTTCACGACCCGGCGGACGGCGCAACAGCAGGGATATCTGACGATAGGCCCAAGCCTGCTTGGTCAAGTCATCATAAATGATCAACGCATCCTGCCCGCGGTCGCGGTAGTACTCGCCCATGGTGCAGCCAGCATAAGGCGCCAGAAACTGCATCGCGGCGGAATCGGAAGCGGTTGCCGCAACCACGATGGTGAACTTCATCGCCCCGTGCTCTTCCAGCTTGCGCACCACGTTGGCAATGGTGGAGGCCTTCTGGCCGATCGCCACATAGATGCAGGTCATGTTCTGGCCAGCCTGGTTGATAATGGTGTCCACCGCCACTGCTGTCTTGCCGGTCTGGCGGTCGCCAATGATCAGCTCGCGCTGGCCGCGACCGATAGGCACCATGGAGTCAATGGACTTCAAACCAGTTTGTACCGGCTGCGACACTGATTGACGCTCGATCACGCCGGGCGCAACCTTTTCGATCTTGTCAGTCAGTTTGGCGTTGACTGGGCCCTTGCCGTCGATAGGCTGGCCAAGCGCATTCACCACCCGGCCTATCAGTTCAGGGCCAATTGGCACTTCCAGAATGCGCCCGGTACATTTGACCGTGTCGCCCTCTTTGATATGCTCGTAGTCACCCAGCACCACGGAGCCGACCGAATCGCGCTCCAGGTTGAGCGCCAAGCCGAAGGTGTTGCCGGGAAACTCCAGCATTTCACCCTGCATCACGTCGGACAGGCCGTGAACACGCACGATACCGTCAGTTACGCTGACTACCGTACCTTCGGTGCGAGCCTGGGTCAGCGTTTCGAAATTCTCGATGCGGCTACGAATCAAATTACTAATTTCAGAAGGGTTGAGCTTCATCTGCTTTTCCTTAATTTCGATAAATCTGTTATCAAGCCAAGGCGTTGGCCAGCTCGGAAAGGTGGGTGCGTGCGGAGCCGTCGATTACTTTATCTCCGGTGCGGATAATTATCCCGCCCAGCAATTCGCGGTCAGTTTTGCAGCTGAGCCTAATTTCACGACCCATGCGTTTTTTCATCGCCGCAGTAATTTTTTGCTTCTGTGCTTCATTCAGGTCAAACGCGGAAGTCACCATGACATCCACGCTTTTTTCAGCTTCTGCGCGCATGGTCTCGAACATTGCCGCAATTTCAGGCAGCAAGATCAAACGCTGGCTTTCCACCACCAACTTGATAAAGTTGCGTCCGGGCGCGCTTATCTTGTCGCCGCACAATGCCAACATCAAGTCTTCAAGCTGGCTTCGGGCCACACGGGGGCTGGTGATCAGTGCGCGAACTTCCGGGTGGATCACAGCGTCTGCCGCCGATAGCAGCATATCCGACCAAACCTTCAGGTCGCCTTGCTTGCTCGCTGCGTCAAATGCGGCTATTGCATATGGGCGTGCGACGGAAATTGCTTCAGCCATGATAATTAAATTTCCGCAACCAGTTTTTCGAGCAGGTCGTTGTGCGCCTTGGCATCAATTTCACGACCCAAAATTTTGCCCGCTCCCGCTAACGCAACGGCGGAAACTTGCGTACGCAGCTGCTCCTTGGCGCGGAAAACTTCCTGTTCAATTTCCGTGTTGGCACGTGCCTTTATATTGCCCGCTTCCACCTCGGCCTTAACTTTGGCTTCCTCAACAATTTCGCTGGCACGCTTGTCGCCCAACGCGATAATCTCGGCTACCTTTTCCTTGGCCTCACGCAGGAGTTCAGCGGAACGCCTGGCGGCCAAATCCAGATCGTGCTTGCCACGCTCGGCAGCGGCCAAGCCGTCTGCTATCTGCTTCCTGCGTGCCTCCAGCGCCGCCATGATGGGCGGCCACACAAATTTCATGCAAAACCACACGAACATGGCGAACATGATCGTCTGGCCGAAAAGAGTCGCATTAATATTCATGCATGAACCTTTACTTGTTTGTTGAAAACAACTTTCGTTCCGATTGTTTAGGCAACCGCGAACAGGATGTACATGGCCAGACCAACCGCAATCATCGGCACCGCATCAACCAGACCCATAACTATGAAGAACTGGGTGCGCAGCATCGGGATCAGCTCGGGCTGGCGCGCCGCACCTTCCAGAAAGCGGCCACCCAGAATGCCAATGCCCACGGATGCGCCAAGCGCGCCCAAACCCATCATTATTGCGCCAGCGATAAACAGCAATGCGTGTTCCATTGTTTACTCTCCTATTAAAAAATCAAATCAAAAATCAGTGATGTTCCTGATGCGCCATGTCCAGATAAACGATGGTCAGCGTCATGAAAATGAAAGCCTGTAACGTAACAATCAGGATGTGGAAGATTGCCCATGGCAGTGAAAGGGTCCACTGCACATAAAAAGGTAGCAACGCGATCAGGATAAAAATCATTTCGCCTGCGTACATATTGCCAAACAGCCGCAACGACAATGAAACCGGCTTTGCAATCAGGTTAACCCCTTCGAGGAAGAGATTGACCGGCAAACCAAACTTGCCGAATGGCTGCAATGTCAATTCACCGACAAAACCACCCACCCCCTTGATCTTGATGCTGTAAAAAAGCACCAGAAAAAACACGCCGATGGCCATGCCTATCGTTGCATTCGGGTCGGTGGAAGGAACCACTTTGAAGTGACCAAGGCCCAAATGCTCGGCAACAAACGGGATATAGTCAACGGGTATCAGATCCATCAGGTTCATCATGAAAATCCAGATGAAAATGGTTAGCGCCAATGGTGCAACCAATGTGCTACGCCCGGTAAACGAACCGCGTACGCTATTGTCGATAAACTCGACTATCCACTCAATAAAATTTTGAGCCCCGCTTGGCACACCTTGCGCAACACTTTTTGCGACTTGGCGGAAGAAAAACAGGAACAACACCCCAAGAACCAGTGAGACACCCAATGTATCCACATTCAATGCCCAGAAGCCCATGACTTTTGCTTCGGCAGCATCATGTGCACAATGAAAATGACCGCCCTGCAAACTGCAGGTCAGATTTTGCAGGTGGTGCCTGATATATTCCGTCGAAGTCAGCGCTTCAGTTGTCATTTTGTATTCTCAAATTTCATCAAAACCGGGACAGCCAACCATGCTGCCTGCCCCGCTACGAACCCCGCCAATACCCAGAGCGGCGCAAGCTTTAATAATCCAAACCCTACCGCCAACATAAAAGTAACCCACACAAACCGTTCAATAGCGGTACGGTAAGCTTGCCGCAAATACCACACTGCGCCAAAATTTTTCCGGCTCTCTCCTTGCCTGAGCCTCCAGGCAAGAAGCAAAGTGCCTAACAGTGCAACGCAACTGCCATATGCAACCGATTTTGCCGCCAAGGGTGTAACGACGAAATAGGCAAGGGCGGCACCGATTATTGTTAATGTGCCCTGCAACCCGACCAAGCGGATATATTCAGGATGCACGATGCCCATTCAATTTAGCTTTTAATTTTAACAATATATAAAAAAGCTGTCAAACATTTACAAAAATCATTCGTTCCCGCGTACGCCCATTCTCGCTAGGATGCCATCGAGTTGGTCGAGTGTTTTATATTCAATTACCAATTTGCCCGTACCTTTTGTGCCGTGTTGTATTTCCACCTTTGCGCCAAGCTGATCGGCCACTTTTTCTTGTAATCGGACAATGTCACGGCTGGGTTTTGCCTTCTTGTGTTTGGGCACAGGGTTCAGCAGGTTCTGCACCAGCTTTTCCGCTTCGCGCACCGACAGGCCGCCCGCCGTGATTTTGTTGGCGGTGGTGATCTGTTGTGCGCCATCCAGCGCCAATAGCGCGCGCGCATGCCCCATGTCAAGCTTGCCTTCCATCAGCATGGCTTGCACCGGTTGTGGTAACTTGAGCAGGCGCAACAGGTTGCTCGCCGCACTGCGCGAGCGCCCCACCGCATCGGCGGCTGTCTGGTGAGTCATCTTGAATTCATCTATTAACCGCTGGATGCCCGCTGCCTCTTCTAGAGGATTGAGATCTTCGCGCTGAATATTTTCAATCAACGCCATGGCCAGCGCGGCGTTATCCGCCACCTTGCGCACCAGAACCGGCACTTGGCTTAGCCCTGCCAGTTGTGCGGCGCGCCAGCGGCGCTCCCCGGCGATGATCTCATGGCTGCCATCCGGCAATACGCGTGCCAAGATCGGCTGTATCACGCCCTGCGCCTTGATTGAGGCGGCCAGTTCATTGAGCGAGGCTTCATCCATGCGGCTACGCGGCTGGTACTTGCCGGGTTTAAGCTGACCAACCTTCATTTCGCTCAATACGTCATCCTGTTCCCTTGCATTGCCGGATAGCAGTGCGTCCAGGCCGCGTCCCAGCCCCTTGTTCAGTTTTACCATGTCATTCCCTTATTATTAAGCCGGTGCGGCTTGCGCCGCATTGTTGAGCAATTCGCCCGCCAGTGCCAAATAGGCCTGCGAACCTTTGGAAAGCTTGTCGTGGTAAAGCGCCGGCAGGCCGTAGCTGGGTGCCTCCGCCAGCCGTACGTTGCGCGGAATGACGGTACGGTAAACTTTCCCGCCGAAATGCTGTTGCAGTTGTTCCGATACCTGTTGCGCCAAGGTATTGCGTGGATCAAACATGGTGCGCAGCAAGCCCTCGATTTCAAGATCCGGGTTGAGATGGGTGCGCACCTTACGGATGGTGTTAACCAGATCGCTCAACCCTTCCAGCGCATAGTATTCGCACTGCATCGGGATCATCACCGACCGTGCCGCGCACAGGCCGTTTAGCGTAAGCAGGTTCAGTGCGGGCGGGCAGTCAATCAGGACGTAATCGTATTCCGCCGTCACAGTTTGCAGGGCGTCCTTGAGCCGAGTTTCGCGATGGTGCAAATCAACCAGCTCGATCTCGGCGCCCGCCAGTTCACGGTTAGCAGGCAACACATCATATTTCCCCGCACCTGAATGAAGACGGGCTTCATGCAATGACTTGCTTCCCAGCAACACGTGGTAGACGGTTGTCGGCAAATCGCGCTTGTCGATGCCGCTCCCCATAGTAGCATTGCCCTGCGGGTCAAGATCAACCAGCAATACCCGCTGTTTCACGGCAGCCAGACTGGCAGCCAGATTGACGGTCGTGGTGGTTTTGCCCACCCCGCCCTTTTGATTGGCAATCGCTAATATCTTGGCCATTTTTAAGGCACCCTCAAATCGTTTTCAATATAACCAGACAACGCGCAGCATCCAGCCCCGGCACTTGTAACGGGATTATCCGTTCCACCCTGACATCTGCTGGCAGCCGTTTCAGCTCCTGTTCCGGTGCCCCCTTCATGGCGACCCAACTTCCCTCTTGTGCCAGCAAATGACGCGTTTGTGTAACGAAATCCGCTGTTTCGGCAAACGCGCGGGAAATAATCCCGTTGAAACACTGCCTTGTCTGCCAGTCTTCTACCCGTGCGCAGCAAACGCTCACATTGCGCAATCCCAGCTCGATTACTGCTTGCTGCACGAAGCTGGTTTTCTTGCTGTTGCTATCCAGCAAGGCAAAGGTCCATTCCGGACGCATTAGCGCCAGTACTACGCCAGGCAAACCGGCACCACAGCCCACATCCAGCCAGTGCCCCAGCCACAAGTGCGGCAGCACAGCAAGGCTATCAAGTAAGTGATGGCTTACCATCTGCTCCGGCTGGCGGATTGCGGTCAGGTTGTAAACCTTGTTCCACTTTTGCAGCAACGCAAGGTAATTCAGCAACTTCTGTTGCACTTCAGGTGTTATTTCCACACCCAATTGCGCACTCCCGCACGTCAGTTCCTGTGCAAGGCTTGGCGTTGGGTTCATGCGCTGCTCTGCTCTTTTTCGGCTTTCTGGATTTTCTTGGTGCCTTGAAATCCGCGTTTCAGATGTACCAGTAGCAATGAAATCGCCGCCGGGGTCATGCCGGAAATGCGCGCCGCCTGTCCCACTGTCTCCGGCATGTGCTGGTTGAGTTTTTGCTGCGCCTCGATAGATAGCCCATGCACCGTACGGTAATCCATGATTGCGGGCAATGCCAAGTTTTCATAGTGTCCTTGGCGTGCAATCTCGTCGCGCTGACGTTCAATATAGCCGTGGTATTTGGCTCCGATTTCTACCTGCTCAGCCACTTTTTCATCGCTTACCTGCTCGCCAAGTCCCGGCAGGGTCATCAGGCTAGCGTAGCTTACATCTGGGCGGCGCAACAATTCATACAACGTGTACTCACGCTCTATGCCCTTGCCCAACACCCGCTCCGCATCTTCCTGCAACAGCGTTTTTGGGCTGACCCAAACAGATTTCAGGCGCTCCTGTTCGCACACAATCGCACAGCACTTCTGCTCGAATGCCTGCCACCGGATGTCATTTACTACGCCCAGCCGACGGCCAATTTCTGTCAGGCGCAGGTCGGCGTTGTCTTCGCGCAACTGCAAGCGATACTCGGCGCGGCTGGTGAACATACGGTAGGGTTCCGATACCCCGCGCGTAATTAGGTCATCCACCAGTACGCCCAGATAGGCTTCATCGCGGCGTGGGCACCAGCTTTCCTCATCTTGCGCCTGTAGCGCAGCGTTGAGGCCAGCCAGCAAGCCTTGTGCGGCAGCCTCTTCGTAGCCCGTGGTGCCATTGATTTGCCCGGCAAAAAACAGTCCGGCAATCGCCTTGGTTTCCAGTGAACGCTTCAGGCCGCGCGGGTCAAAATAATCGTACTCGATTGCATAGCCGGGGCGGGTGATATGCGCATTCTCCATTCCCTTGATGGAGCGCACCAGCGCCAACTGCACATCGAAGGGCAGGCTGGTGGAAATCCCGTTTGGGTAGATTTCATGGGTGCTCAGCCCTTCCGGCTCCAGAAAAATCTGGTGCGACTCCTTGTCGGCAAAGCGCGTGATTTTATCTTCGATGGACGGGCAGTAGCGCGGCCCCACCCCCTCGATCACCCCGGTAAACAGCGGCGAGCGATCCAGCCCGCCACGGATGATGTCGTGTGTGCGCTGGTTGGTATGGGTAATCCAACACGGCAGTTGCCGCGGATGCTGCTGTGCATGCCCCATAAAGGAAAACACCGGCACCGGCGTATCGCCGGGCTGCTCGGTCATCACCGAATAATCCACGCTACGGCCGTCAATGCGCGGCGGCGTGCCGGTCTTCAGCCTGCCCGCCGGCAATTTGAGCTCGCGCAAGCGGTGTGCCAGCCTGACTGATGGCGGATCTCCTGCCCGTCCCGCCGGATAATTGGATAACCCGATATGGATCAAGCCCGACAGGAAAGTTCCGGTAGTCAGTACCACAGTTTTTGCGACAAAACGCAAGCCTAATTGGGTAACAACCCCGCATACCCGGTCTCCATCGACCAGCAGATCGTCCACCGCCTGTTGAAACAACCAAAGATTGGGCTGGTTTTCCAGTCTGTTACGGATCGCCTGCTTATACAGCGCCCGGTCGGCCTGCGCGCGCGTGGCGCGCACCGCTGCACCCTTGGAGGAATTAAGGATACGAAACTGAATGCCTGCCTCGTCGGTAGCAGCCGCCATAGCGCCGCCCAAGGCGTCCACCTCCTTGACCAGATGCCCCTTGCCAATACCACCGATAGACGGGTTACAGGACATTAATCCAAGCGTCTCTATGTTATGCGTCAGCAGCAACGTGGCGCAACCCTTGCGGGCGCTGGCTAATGCGGCCTCCGTCCCGGCATGGCCACCGCCCACCACGATTACATCGAAAGTTTTCGGGAATTCCATTATCTGCTTGAAGAAACGGCGGTCAGCCTGTTGCAATGAAGGCGCGCATGATACAACAAAACAACTCCAGCGCAGCAATCGTTCACCCCGTATGTTTCACGTGAAACATGCGGGCAGGTATTTTATTTGCCGATGCAGAACCGGCTGAATATCTCACCCAACAAGTCGTCGGCAGTAAATTCGCCGGTTATGGAGTTGAGGAATTCCTGGGAAAGGTGCAGCTCTTCGGCAAAGATTTCCACCCGGCTTGCCTCCCCTGCTGCGCGCTGCAAATGGTCTTGTGCAGCCAGCAGCACACGCACATGGCGCTCGCGTGCCATGAACACCCCCGCCTCCTGATGCCAGCCGATCAGCGCCAACAGCTTGTCGCGCAACAACTCCAGCCCGGCGCCGGTCTTGGCGGACAGATAAATATGACATTCACCATCTAACTCTTCCACGTGCGCGGCTTGGTCAAGCAAGTCGGTTTTATTGAAAATGTGCAGCCGGGGAATATTCGGCGGCAGTTCATCGAGAATCTTCCGGTCAGCCGCGCATATACCCTGCCTGGCATCCAGCAAGAACAGAATGGCATCTGCTTTTTGCAGCGTGCTATGCGTGCGTGCTATGCCCAGCAATTCCACTTCATCCCGCGATTCGCGCAGACCCGCTGTGTCCATGATGTGCAACGGCACGCCACCAATTTGGATAGCCTGACGGATAACATCCCGCGTAGTGCCTGGAACCTCGCTGACCAAAGCCACCTCTTCTCCGCTCAAGCGGTTGAGCAGGCTGGATTTGCCGACGTTGGGCTGCCCCGCCAATACGATATGTGCGCCTTCACGCAACAGGCTGCCTTGCTGCGCTAGGCCGAGGATTCTCTCCAGCTCTTTGCGCAATACACCTAGTTGCGCGTCGCGTAGCGCAATGTCCGGCGCCTCTATCCCTTCCTCAGGAAAGTCCAGCATGGCCTCCACCAGCATGCGCAACTGGATCAACTTACCTACTAGTTGCCGGATTGCCTGGGAAAACTCCCCCTGAAGCGAACGCATTGCGCTACGCACGGCTTGACTGGTGGTAGCATCAATCAGGTCAGCCACGCTTTCTGCCTGCGCCAAATCGAGCTTGTCATTGAGGAAGGCACGCAGGGTGAATTCCCCCGGTTGTGCAAGGCGCGCGCCCAATTCGAGACAGCGCTGCAACACCAATTGCAGCACGGCTGGGCCGCCATGCCCCTGCAATTCGAGCACATCTTCACCGGTATAGGAATGCGGAGTGGGGAAAAACAGAGCGATACCTTGATCCAGAACCTGCCCTTCTGCATCAAGAAATAAAGAATAGGTTGCACATCGCGGGATGAGTGTCTTGCCCAGCATTGCTTCCGCGAATGTGGCGAGATTGCGCCCGGACACCCTGACCACACCAATACCGCCCCGCCCAAGGGCGGTGGCGATCGCCGCGATGATATCAGGCCTTGGCAACACCTTTTGCTTCGGCCTCCAGACCGCGTGTGATATACCATTGCTGCACGATGGAGAGCGCATTATTTACGATGGAATACAGCACCAGGCCGGCAGGAAAGAAGAAAAATACCACACTGAATATAATGGGCATGATTTGCATAAGCTTGGCTTGCAATGGATCGGGGGGCACAGGATTCAGCTTGCTCTGCAACAGCATGCTGGCACCCATAATCAATGGCAACACATAATAAGGATCAGCCGCCGACAGGTCGCTAATCCAGCCAAAGAAAGGGGCATAACGCAATTCGACACTGGCCAGAATGGCCCAATATAGCGAGATAAACACAGGTATCTGGATTAATACAGGTAAGCAACCTCCAAGAGGGTTGATTTTTTCAGTCTTGTATAATTCCATCATAGCCTTGTGCAGGCGCTCACGGTCATCACCGTACTGTTGCTTGATTTTTTCCAGTTTGGGCGCCACCACGCGCATCTTTCCCATAGATCGATAACTGGCTGCCGATAGCGGGAAAAAAGCTAGTTTGATCAGCACGGTTAGCAGAATAATTGCAACGCCCCAGTTGTGTACCCATCCCTGCAGAAAGGAAAGTAGCCAGAACAGCGGGGTTGCAATTATGGTTAACCAACCGTAATCAACTGTTAACCCCAGCCCGGATGCGATCTTATCCAGCGATACCTGTGCTGGCCCGGCATACAAAGGCACACTGACCTTGGCACTTTGCCCCGGCGCAATGGTGGCCACCGGTAAAATAACACCAGCCGAATAAAGATCGTCTTCAAGTTGCCTAGTGTAGAACTCGCGCTGTACTTTGTCTTTAGGTAGCCATGCCGCCACAAAATAATGCTGCAACATGCCCACCCAGCCGTTATCAGTGCTTTGCGGGTACTTGACTTTGCCTTTATCAATATCAGAAAAATCTACCTTCTGGAATTTTTCTTGCTCCGTGTAGACGGCAGGGCCAGTGTAAGTGGGTACAAACTTTGATCCCCCTTCTGGCGGGGTTTTATCGCGTACTAATTGAAAATATGCCGAGGAAGAAAGCGGGTTGGTTCCAATATTTTCTATTTCATAGCCCACATCTATCAAATAGTTGCCACGGTGAAATACATATACTTTGCTTACCTTCGCACCATACACTTCAGTTGCCAGCAAGCGCACCTCCAGCGTATTTTTGCCATCCGCCAGTTGATATTCGCTAGCCTGCGCCGTAAATGTCGAGTTGTGCGTGGGTAACCCAGTGCCCAACAAACCGGTTTGTGCGATGTAAGTGTGCGCTTTTTGTTCCTGCAATAGCACGAAAGGCTTGCTTTTATCTTGAGCATCGTGATGCTGCAGAAATGCCAAGCGGCGTAAATCTCCACCTACCATGTTGATTTCTGCGACCAACCAGTCTGTTTTTACCGTGATTTTTTGTCCAGCCTGGTGTTTTTGCTGCGCTAAAACCGCGCTCGCACTAGGGCTGGCCACACCTGCCGTTACAATCACCGGCGCACTGGCTATCGACGGTGCAGCAATTGAGGCGGATTGCACTACGGGATGCTGCACGCGCTGCCAACCATCCCACAACATAAAGACCGAGAAGGAGAAAATCAGGAACAGAAATAGCCGTTGAAAATCCATGTGGTTTTGCCTATGAAAATCTATGGTACAGGATCATAACCGCCTGGATTCCAGGGGTTACAGCGCACCACTCGCTTGATACTCAACCAAACGCCGCACCCAGCACCATGTCTGGCGATCGCCTCGCAAGCATAATGGGAGCAAGTCGGAGTAAAACGACAGGTAGGCGGCATAAGCGGACTAAACAAGTACTGGTATGCACCAATCAACTTAATCAAGAGCCGCCGCATCACACCCGTATAGTCAGTAGTAATTGCATCAAAGCCAGTCGCCCTTCCGCCAAATTTTCCGAGCTTATCCGCCGCTTGGCACGCACTACCACATCCAATCCACTTCCAACCGGAAACCCGCATCTAAATGTTTCTCTAATCAACCGTTTGGCAAAGTTTCTGGATACTGCTTTGGGCATGGTTTTTTTGCTGGCTACTATTCCAAGACGAGCAAATCCACTCTCATTTTTTCGTACATAAACCGCAAACCATTTATTAGTCAGCTGTTCAGCACGAAACGCTTGTTCGAATTCTACGCGCTGCCTTATCCGACGGCAAATTGATAACGTTTGCCTAGTGTTAGACAGCAAGGCGCGCGCGGCCTTTGGATCTACGAGCATGGATTACCGCCCTGCCACCTTTGGTTCTCATGCGAACCAAAAATCCATGAGTGCGTTTTCTTTTGATAACAGATGGTTGGTATGTGCGCTTCATTTTGATGCCCCTAGTAGTTAATACTCGAAAACCCGCGATTACAATATTTACCGACGCATATGTCAAGCTTATTTTTCTTCTGTGGATAACTTTACACCTTACATGTAGAATGTTTTGAAGCTTAATTTACACACCGTGACCAAAAAATATGCCCGAAAAAACTTTGTGGGATTCCTGTCTTCATTTTTTTAAGGACAACCTTCCGCCACAACAATTTAATTCTTGGATTAAGCCGTTGGGTTTTGAACTTAAGGGCAGCCAGATTACTCTGACCGCACCCAATAGCTTTACATTGAAACTTATACAAGATCGTTTTTTACCGGAGATTGCCAAGCGAGCGGAAGCTTTTCTCTCAGGCCCTCCGTGCTTCGAGTTACGCATCGGGAAAAAGGTCTCTGCCCCAACCGCCAAAAAATCCCCTGCGACAATAGCTGATACTATTTTACCCATAGTTCAGCCCATGCCTAAATTACAAAAAAATCAGAATAAGCTTAACCCACTCTTATCTTTCGATAATTTCGTGATCGGCAAAGCCAACCAATTAGCCCATTCCGCTGCCATACAGGTCGCCGAAGCGCCTGGCACAACCTACAACCCATTGTTTATTTACGGTGGTGTTGGTTTGGGGAAAACGCACTTGCTTCAAGCCATAGGAAACCACATTAAGCATGAAAATACACAAGCAAAAATTTGTTATGTGCATGCAACCAATTATATTTCAGATGTTGTACGTGCCTTTCAAACCAAAAAATTTGACGAATTCAAGCAATTCTATAATTCATTGGATTTACTATTGATCGATGATATCCAATTCATTGCCGACAAACCGGGCACCCAACAGGAATTTTTTTATACCCTCAATTCATTGATCGACGGACACAAACAAGTTGTCATTACCTGCGATACTTTCCCAAAAGAAATTTCTGGGATGACACCACGACTTACCTCGCGGTTTAGTTGGGGATTAACCGTGGCTATAGAGCCGCCTGGTTTGGAGATGCGGGTAGCAATCTTATTGCAAAAAGCGGTCCTTTCGAATAATCCAATAAGCGAGGATGTTGCTTTTTTCATAGCCAAGCATGTACGCTCAAATATTCGTGAACTGGAAGGCGCGCTTAAACGCGTAGATGCTTATTCCAGATTCCACAAGCGTACTATTTCGGTGGAACTTGCCAAGGAAGCTCTTAAAGATCTGCTCGCATCTCAAAATAAACAAGTTTCCATAGAAAATATCCAAAAAACTGTAGCCGATTTTTATCGCATTAAGGTAATTGACCTGCTTTCTAAAAAACGCAC
Source organism: uncultured Nitrosomonadales bacterium (assembly GCA_903892645.1). GTDB lineage: Bacteria > Pseudomonadota > Gammaproteobacteria > Burkholderiales > Gallionellaceae > CAITJF01. The sequence continues at coordinate 16,510 of CAITJF010000107.1, forward strand.
CCGTGTGATTGCCCGGCCTAGGCAAATTGCCATGTGTTTAGCACGAGAACTAACACAATTAAGCTTACCTGAAATTGGTGCTGCCTTCGGAGACCGTGACCACACTACAGTTATGTATGCTTGTAAGACTATAGAAAGCTTACGCAATATGGATTCAACTCTTAATGCAGATTTCAATTTATTAAATCAAACATTACGAAATTAACAAATTTGCTAGTTATATATATGATGTTTGTTAACAACTGGCTAAAACTACCAATTTATTAAAATAATACATAAAAATTACACAGGCTTACAATTAAACATCCACACCTTTTTACCAACATTAACTCGTTACAATTAAATAAAAATATTAGTTATTTGTCATATTTATAAGATCTCTTATTATTAACTTTAAGGATATATAAGAATGTTTATTGAAAAGATCGACAAAGACGTTTTACTCAAACCACTGCAAACAGTAATTGGTATTGTAGAACGCAAACAGCCACTCCCAATTTTATCTAATGTGTTAATTGAAAAAACAGGCGCCAACTTGCGTTTTGTGGCTACCGATCTTGAAATTCAGATAACTACTCAAATTATTGATGCCAACCAAACTGGCGCGGATGAAGCCATTACTGTTGCAGCAAAGAAATTACAGGAAATCCTGCGGGTATTACCGGAAGGAAGTAAAGTTACACTGGATATTCTGGATAGCCGTCTTCAGGTAAAGTCGGGGAAAAGCCGATTCAATCTGCAAACCCTACCCGCACAAGACTTTCCCAAAGTTTCTGAGCAGTTGGAACAAGCAGAACAGGTGCAAGTTGAACAAAAGCAACTTAAGAAGTTGTTTGGTATGGTTCAATACGCCATGGCACAACAAGACATTCGTTATTACTTGAATGGCGTCCTGTTGATCATTGACGGAGCCTTCTTGAAGCTAGTCGCCACCGATGGACACCGTCTTGCCTTTACCAGTACCAAGCTAGACAAAGAATATCTGAAGCGCGAAGCTATTCTGCCAAGAAAAACCGTATGTGAATTAATCAAACTTTTGGCAGACTCGGAAGAAAAAATTACTTTTGATTTGGCGGAAAAACAGGTCAAGATAACCTTTTCTGACGTTACCCTGACCTCTAAAGTAATTGACGGTAAATTTCCAGACTATGAGCGTGTAGTTCCAAATTACACTAATCATCTCACGCTGGATAGGCTGGTTATATTACAAGCCTTACAACGTGCCGCCATTTTGTCCAATGAAATATTCAGAGGGGTGCGTTTCGTCCTGACCGAGAAAAATTTACGTATCATTAGCAGCAACAGCGAGCAAGAAGAAGCGCAGGAAGATATGGAAACCGATTATCACGGCCCTGCGCTGGATATAGGCTTTAACGTCAATTACCTGCTGGATGGACTGAATAATGCCACTGCGCAGACCGTAACTTTTTCATTTGGCGATCCCAATAGCAGTATTTTAATAACCGTGCCGGGCAATGATGAATTTAAATATGTCGTTATGCCGATGCGGATTTAATTCAACACATGCCTGTAGTTTCACGTGAAACAAGCGAAAGAGAAAAATGAGTGAATATAATTCCGACAGTATCAAGGTCCTTAAAGGGTTGGAGGCTGTTAGAAAGCGTCCTGGCATGTATATAGGCGATACCAACGATGGCAGCGGGCTGCACCACATGGTGTTTGAAGCGGTGGACAATGCAGTAGACGAAGCGTTGGCGGGACACTGCAACGAGATCAATGTCATTATCCACGCTGACAATTCAATCAGCGTCAGCGACAACGGGCGCGGCATCCCGACGGATATACACAAAGAGGAAAATCGTTCAGCAGCCGAAGTCATTATGACCATCTTGCATGCGGGCGGAAAGTTCGATAGTAACTCTTACAAGGTTTCCGGCGGCTTGCACGGTGTGGGCGTGTCAGTGGTAAACGCGCTGTCTGAATGGCTAAAGCTGACCATTTACCGGGACGGCAAAGAGCATTTTATGGAATTCCATCATGGCGACCCAGTAGCACCGCTTAAAGTTATCGGTTCCTCCAGCAAAAAAGGCACGATTGTGCATTTTCTTGCGGCTAAGGAAACCTTTGGTTTGGTCGAGTTTCATTTTGAGATTTTGGCGAAACGTTTGCGTGAATTGTCATTTTTAAACAACGGCGTAAAAATTGCGTTGATTGACCACCGCACCGGCAAGGAAGAAAATTTTGCGTTTAGTGGCGGCATCAAGGGTTTCGTCGAATACATGAACCGCAACAAATCGGCACTGCACCCCACTGTGTTCTATGCGATCGGCGAAAAGGACGGCATCACTGCCGAGATTGCCATGCAATGGAACGATTCTTACCAGGAAACCGTGCAATGTTTTACCAATAACATTCCACAGCGCGATGGCGGAACGCACCTGACCGCGTTACGCACCGCAATGACGCGCACGCTGAACCAATACATCGAAACCGAGCAATTGGCGAAAAAGGCCAAGGTGGATACGACGGGCGATGATATGCGCGAAGGTCTGACCGCTGTGCTGTCAGTGAAATTGCCTGACCCGAAGTTCTCGTCGCAGACCAAGGACAAGCTGGTTTCCTCAGAAGTCCGCCCGGTAATCGAAGACTTGATTGGCCAGCAAATGAGTGCGTTCCTGTTGGAAAAGCCGAATGACGCAAAAATTATCGTCAACAAAATCATTGATGCTGCCCGTGCCCGCGAAGCGGCGCGGAAAGCGCGTGAACTAACGCGCCGCAAAGGCGTGCTGGATGGTATGGGTCTACCCGGCAAGCTGGCCGACTGCCAAGAAAAAGACCCCGCATTGTCTGAGTTGTATCTGGTGGAGGGCGATTCTGCGGGCGGTTCGGCCAAACAAGGCCGTGACCGCAAGTTTCAGGCTATTCTGCCGCTCAAGGGCAAGATTTTGAATGTGGAAAGAGCGCGCTTTGAAAAACTCATTTCATCACAGGAAATTGCCACCCTGATTACCGTGCTGGGCACTGGAATCGGCAAGGACGAATACAACGCCGACAAACTGCGCTACCACCGCATCATCATCATGACTGACGCGGACGTGGACGGCTCGCACATCCGCACCCTGCTACTCACCTTCTTCTACCGGCAAATGCCCGAACTGGTCGAACGCGGCCATATTTATATTGCGCAACCCCCGCTCTACAAGATCAAGCAAGGCAAGGATGAGCGTTATCTGAAGGATGACCACGAACTGAAAAACTACATGCTCAAATCCGCTATTAACAATGCCGTGCTGTATCCAGCCGCCGATGCCAGCCCGATCCAGGCAGAGGCACTGGAGAAAATTGCCAAGGAATATTTCCTCGCCGAAGCTGTAATTGATCGTTTGTCGCGTTTTATCGCTCCGGAGGCAACCCATGCCCTGCTCATCCTGCCCACTCTATCGCTGGATGATGCAACACAAGCGCAGCGTAGCGCACAACAGCTAGAAACCGCTTGCGGCGGTAATATCAAAATTGTAGTGGAAACCGATGAAGCCGGTGAACCCCGCATGCGTTTGGAAAAGCTGTACCACGGCAATTACTCAGTCAGCTACATGGATCGCGATTTTTTGCAAGGTAACGACTATGTACAAATCCGCCAGACTGCAGAAGTCTTGAATGGCCTCATTACATCGAGCGCGTATATTGCTCGAGGTGAACAAAAACGTGCAGTGTCCAGCTTCAAACAAGCCATCGAATGGCTGCTGGAAGAAGCCAAGCGAGGCGTTAACATTCAACGCTACAAAGGGTTGGGCGAGATGAACCCTCCACAATTATGGGAAACCACCATGGATGTGAAGAACCGCGTTTTGTTAAAAGTGGGTATTGAAGACATCCTCACTACTGACGAGATATTTACCACTCTGATGGGAGATATCGTCGAGCCGCGCCGCGCGTTTATTGAGAAAAATGCACTTGGGGTGAAAAATCTGGATGTTTAACGAGCTGATGTTGCCACTGTCTTCAACAATCCGTACAAAAATACAGTAGTGTTCGGTTAAACCCGGAACCCAACCCAAACGCGTCCGAACGCTGATTTGCTGATTTCAAGTATGCCCTTGGCGCGAAAGCGCCAATTTGAGTTAAAGTAAAACTTAAGCATGCCGCACAGAGATTTCGTCGTGCCGGATTAATAACTCATATTGCGATTTTATGAACCCATTGTTAGATTTTTCCGGCTTGCCGCGTTTCGCGGAAATTCGTTCCGAACACGTTGCGCCAGCGATTGAGCAATTGCTGGGAGAGAACCGTGCATGGATTGAACGTCTGCTGGCTGATACCTCTGTCGCCACTTGGGATGATTTTGTACAGCCGCTGACGGATGCAAACGAACACTTGTCACGCGCCTGGGGTCAGGTCGGCCATTTGAATGCAGTGATGAACAGCCCCGAATTACGCGAGGTATATAACGCCACGCTGCCGAAGATCACCCAGTACTATGCTGAACTTGGGCAGAATATCGCGCTGTTCGATAAATTCAAGTCATTGTGCAACAGCCCTGAATTCGGTAGTTTTAGCGTAGCGCGCAAAAAAATCATCGAGAACGAGTTGCGCGATTTTCGTCTCGGTGGTGCGGAGTTGCCCGATGCGCAGAAGGTGCGTTATCTGGAAATTCAGGAACGCCTAGCGGAATTGTCGTCGCGGTTTTCCGACAACCTGCTGGACGCGACTAACGGCTACACGCTGTTGATCGAGAACAAGGACGAACTGAGTGGTTTGCCCGATGATGTGCTGCAAGCGGCGCAGGAAGCCGCCCAAGCAGCAGACAAGACTGGCTGGCTGTTTACGCTAAAAGCGCCGTCCTACATGCCGGTTATGCAATATGCCGACAACCGCGCGTTGCGCGAAAAGATGTATTGCGCCCATGGCACACGCGCCAGCGAGTTCGGCAAGCCAGAGTGGGACAACACGCCGTTGATGGATGAGATCGTCAAATTACGCGGCGAGGAAGCAAGCCTGCTGGGTTTCTCCAGCTACGGAGAGTTGTCGCTGGCAAGCAAGATGGCGGATTCGCCGCAACAGGTAATCGAGTTCATGCGCGAACTGGCACAACGCGCACGGCCCTTTGCCGAACGCGACCTTGCGGAATTGAGCGAATTTGCCCGCGCTGAATTTGGGCTGGCGGAATTGCAGGCTTGGGATATCAGCTATGCCTGTGAGAAGCTGCGCGAGAAGCGTTATGTTTTTTCCGAGCAGGAGGTGAAGCAGTATTTTCCGGAAGATGCGGTGCTGCCAGGCATGTTCAAGCTGGTGGGAACCCTGTATGGGTTGGCTGTACGCCCTGCGCAGGCACCGGTATGGCATGAGACGGTGCGTTTTTTTGACATTCTCGACGCGAACGGAAGCTTGGTCGGCCAGTTCTATCTCGACCTGTATGCGCGCAACAGCAAACGCGGCGGGGCATGGATGGACGATGCCATCACGCGCAGGCGCACAGCATCCGGCATGCAGACGCCGGTCGCCTATTTGAACTGCAACTTTTCCGCACCCATCGGCGGCAAACCCGCAACCTTCACACACGACGAAGTGATCACCCTGTTCCATGAATTCGGCCACGGCTTGCATCATTTGCTGACGCAGGTAGAAGACTTGGGCGTTTCCGGCATCAATGGCGTGGAATGGGACGCGGTGGAACTGCCCAGCCAGTTCATGGAAAATTTCTGCTGGGAGTGGGGCGTATTGCAGGATATGACGCGCCATGTGGACACTGGGAAAAAGCTGCCGCGCGCGCTGTTCGACAAAATGCTGGCCGCGAAGAATTTCCAGAGCGGTTTGCAAACCCTGCGCCAGATCGAATTTTCATTGTTCGACATGCTGATGCATAGCAACTTCGAGGCGGGTGGTGGCAAGACGATATTGCAACTACTCGACGAAGTGCGCGCGGAAGTGGCGGTGCTGATTCCGCCTGCGTTTCATCGTTTCCCGCACAGTTTCTCGCACATCTTTGCCGGTGGTTATGCGGCGGGCTATTACAGCTACAAGTGGGCGGAAGTGCTGTCCGCCGATGCGTATAGCCTGTTTGAAGAAAATGGCGTGCTGAATCCCGATGTGGGCGCACGCTTTCGTAGTGAAATACTGGCGATAGGCGGCAGCCGCGATGCGATGCAATCGTTTGCAGCATTCCGTGGGCGCGAACCGAGCATAGACGCGCTGTTGCGGCATAATGGGTTACTCGAAACTCCTTGAGGAGGTAAATGAAACGTATCGTTTTGTTGTTGGGTTGTCTGCTGCTGATGCCAGTCAGTATCCACGCAGGCGAGCTGTATCGCTGGGTGGATAAGTTCGGCAAGGTGCACTATGGCGATGCGCCCACAGCTGAAGCAGAACAGATCGAACGGATGAAATTCTCCGCTATATATGACGGTGAAGATATGCCATATGAAACGCGCCTTGCGCAGCAGAATTTTTCGGTCACATTCTACGCGGCAAGTAATTGTATCGAGCCGTGCCAGCAGGCGCGTGATTTTCTTAACCAGCGCGGCATCCCGTTTACCGAGAAGGCACTGCTTACCCAAAAAGAAATTGACGACTTCAAACAACAATCAGGCAGCGATATGTCTCCCACGCTTGCTGTGGGCAAGACTTACCTCAAGGGCTTTGAGGCCGAGCAGTGGAACAGCGAGTTGGATATCGCGGGTTACCCAAAAACCGCATCATATCGCTCGTCCAAGACGCTGCCTGCCGCCGCAAGCCAAGTTGCTCCGACCAATCCTGCGGCGCAATGAAGCTAGCCACTTGGAACGTAAATTCGCTCAAGGTACGCTTGCCGCATGTGCTGGACTGGTTAGCGACCAATCAGCCTGATGTGCTGTGCCTGCAGGAAACCAAGCAGGAGGACAACCAGTTTCCCATGGCTGCATTGCAGCAGGCAGGGTATCAAGCGGTGTATAGCGGGCAAAAAACTTATAACGGCGTCGCCATCATCAGCAAGGCTGCGGCCACAGAGGTGGTGTGTGGCCTGCCCAATTTCCCCGATGAGCAGAAGCGCCTGATCGCCGCGACCGTTCAGGGCGTTCGTGTGGTGTGCGTGTATGTACCGAACGGACAAAGTGTGGATTCAGACAAATACCGGTACAAGCTGGCGTGGTTGGATGCGCTGCGGGAGTGGTTGAAAGAGGATCTGGTGCACTATCCGAAACTCGCACTGCTCGGCGATTACAACATTGCACCGGAAGATCGCGATGTACATGATCCCCAGGCATGGGCGAGCAATGTGCTGGTAAGCGAACTAGAACGTGCAGCATTTCGTGCACTTGAGCAACTGGGCCTGCGCGACAGCTTTCGTCTATTCGGGCAGCCGGAGAAATCCTATTCATGGTGGGATTACCGCATGATGGCGTTTCGCCGCAACATGGGGCTACGCATTGACCATATCCTGCTTAGTACGCCACTGGCGCAGAATTGCACGGGGTGCGCTATTGATCGTGCGCCGCGCAAGCTGGAGCGGCCATCCGATCATGCGCCGGTGGTGGTGGAACTGGCTGGTTAAAATTGCGTTGACGGCGAAAAAGTTATGAGAAACAATACGTCCTATATATTATAAATAACCGTAGGGGAAGATAGCATGACTGAGGGAATAAAATTCAGCGTCCGCGCATTGCTTGTTGTCCTGGTTGCCATGGGAGCGGCACAAGCGGCAGAGGGGGATGCCAAGGTTGGCAAAGAAAAATCCGCGATGTGCCAAGGCTGCCACGGCGAAGAAGGCATCAGCGCTGCACCCAATTTCCCTAATCTGGCGGGGCAGTTTCAGAAATATATTGAAAGGCAAATTCACGATTTTCAGGATGGAAAGCGCGTTGACCCGATGATGTCCGGTATGGCGGCAAGCATTACCGAACTGCAGGATCTTAAAGATATCGCCGCGTATTTTGCCAGCAAAAAGCGAATGAAGGGTACGCCAAGCGGCAATAAGGAGTTGGCGGCAAAAGGCAAGGTTATCTTCTACGAGGGCAATGCAGACACCGGAGTATATGCATGCAGCAATTGCCATGGCGAAAATGGCTATGGAAAAGATGCCCAAAATAATGTTTTTCCTGTGGTTAGCGGGCAAACCAAAGATTATCTTGTGAAGCAGTTAAGCGACTTTCGTAGCGGCGATCGCCATAACGATCCGGCAGGAATGATGAGTAGCGTCGCCAAGAAAATGACCCCCGCCGAAATTGATGCAGTGGCGGAGTTTGTAGCCGGAATGTGAGCATTTAGCGTTGTTCTGATTTGCGCCTCCGGCAGCAACCCAGCGAATGCGCCGTGTTTACCACGGCGCATTCGTTTTTGCTTCACGCATTTTCCACCAGAACATCATGCTAAGAAATAACATGGCGCTGCGTTGGGTGGCGCTACTGCTGGCATGGGATATAGCACCAGTGGAAGCGCAGCACTTGCACAGCCCGGACCATATCGTGGTCGTGGTCGAGGAAAATAAATCATTCGCGCAAATCCTCGGCAACCCGGCTGCACCGTATATCAACGCGCTGGCTAAGCGCGGCGCGCTGTTCACACAGTCCTATGGCGTCACCCACCCCAGTCAGCCGAATTACTTTGCCTTGTTTTCCGGCTCCACGCTCAGTATCGGCAGCAATGCCTGTCCGCTGGAACTGAGCGGAGCCAACCTCGCCAGCGCGCTGCTTGAAAAGGGGATGAGCTTCATCAGCTACGCCGAATCAATGCCAGAGACCGGTTTCGAGGGCTGCGCCTATGGCGCGTACATGCGCAAGCACAACCCGGTGGCGAACTGGAAAAAACTTGCGGCATTCAATCAACCATTCAGCGTGTTTCCGCAAGATTTTGAAAAATTGCCTACGGTGGCGCTGGTTATCCCTGACCAGCGCAACGACATGCACGATGGCAGCATCGCGCAAGGCGATGCATGGCTGGCGAAAAATATCGAACCTTACGCGCAATGGGCGATGACGCACAACAGCTTGCTGATAGTTACCTGGGATGAGGATGACGGTTCGGCGAACAACCGCGTCGTAACCCTGTTCATCGGGCCTATGGTCAAGTTCGGCAACAGCTCGCAGCGCATCAACCACTACAACATTCTGCGCACCATCGAAGAGAGTTACGGTCTGCCTTATCTGGGCGAAAGCGCGCAGGTAGCGCCGATTGGCGGGGTATGGCAGGAGAGCGGGCGCGCAAGAAAATAGTGTCACCTTATTCCATTTTCCAATCAATAGTGAAATATTGTAGAGAGCATAGAAACCAACGGGCATTGCACCGTTGAACTCCCCTTTTGGTGCAATGCGCTACGCTTATTGCACCCTACTCGTTCTCACCATCCAGTCCCAGTTCCTGAATCTTGCGCGTGAGCGTGTTGCGCCCCATGCCCAGCAATGTCGCGGCTTCGATGCGGCGTCCGCCGGTGTGTTGCAACGCTTGGGTGATTAGCGTGCCTTCAAATTGCCGGCTCAGGTTATCCAGAATATTCTGATCGCCGCGCTGTAGCGCGAGCGTGACTTGCTGCGCCAACACTATGCGCCAGTTATCCGACAGAACAGTGGCTTGCGTTTCGCGCCATTCCGGCGGCAGGTCGGCAATCTCGATTTGCCGCGATGGGGTCATCACGGTGAGCCAGTGGCACAGGTTTTCCAGTTGTCGCACATTGCCGGGAAAGTCCTGCGCCGCGAGGTATTGCAGCGCTGTTTCGCTCAATATTTTTTGTTCAACGTTGAGCTCGCGTGCGCTCTTCTGCAAGAAATATTTTGCCAGCAGCGGGATGTCCTCGCGCCGCTCGCGCAGCGGCGGCAGGCGCAGCCGGATGACGTTGAGGCGGTGGAACAGGTCTTCGCGGAACAGCCCCTGTTTTACGCGCTCATCGAGGTTCTGGTGGGTGGCGGCGATGATGCGCACATTGGCCTTGATTGGTTGATGGCCGCCGACGCGGTAGAAGTTGTTATCGGACAGCACGCGCAGCAGCCGTGTTTGCAGCTCGGCGGGCATGTCGCCTATTTCGTCGAGAAACAATGTGCCGCCCTCGGCCTGCTCGAAACGTCCGCGCCGCGTGGCGGTGGCGCCAGTGAATGCGCCACGCTCATGGCCAAACAGCTCGGATTCGAGTAAATCCTTCGGTATGGCGGCGGTATTGATGGCGACAAACGGTGCATCTTTGCGCGGGCTGTGGCGGTGCAGGGCGTGCGCGACGAGTTCCTTGCCGGTGCCGGATTCGCCGTTGATCAATACGGTGGCTTGCGATTGCGAAAGCCTGCCGATGGCGCGGAACACTTCCTGCATGGCGGGCGCTTGCCCCAGGATGTCCGGCGCGGCGAGTGTGTCTTCGGGGGAGGCGTTCTTGTGCCGGCTTTGTTCAAGTGCGCGGCGGATCAGCTCGACTGCATGGTTGATGTCGAACGGTTTGGGCAGGTACTCGAACGCTCCGCCCTGAAAAGAAGAGACTGCGCTCTCCAGATCGGAATAGGCGGTCATGATGATAACCGGAAGATGCGGGTATTGCCCGCGCAGGATTTGCAGCAGTTCCAGCCCGGAACTGCCGGGCATGCGGATGTCGCTGATGACTATCTGCGGTGCGTCATGCGTGAGCGCATGCATGGCTTCGTCGGCGGAAGCGAAGCTCTTGAATTCGATGCCCTCGCGCGCCAGGGCTTTTTCCAGCACCCAGCGGATGGAGCGGTCATCGTCAATGATCCAGACTGGTTTCATATGGGTACCTCTAAAAATCCAGATTTCATCCCAACTGCTGCGTTGCGTAAAAAAATTTCTTGCTTACATATAAACCATATGCGGCGCGGCGAAATTTTTTCCGCGCCTTGCTGACGGCTCCGCACGGGCTGTTTTTGCCCGTAGCGGATCGGCGTCCCCTTGTGGGGCGTTTGGGCGAACTCTGAATTTTTAGAGGCACCCATAAGGTGGCATCTATTAAAATCATTGTAGCGGAAGCAGCACGGTAAAGCAGGTGCGCCCCGGTTCGCTGTCAAACTCGATGCTGCCCTGATGCTGGCTGACGAAGTCCTGTGCCAGGGTCAGCCCCAAGCCATGCCCATTCGGGCGGCCCGACACCAGCGGATAAAAAATCTTGTCGCGCAAATGTTCCGGCACTCCCGGGCCGTTGTCCAGGATTTGCACCATCACCGCCAAGCGGTGGCGCTTTTTTATCAGTGTGACCTGGCGCGCGATGCGCGTGCGCAACACGATGGTGCCTTGGCCCTGCATCGCCTGCGCCGCATTGCGCACGATATTGAGCATCACCTGGATCAGTTGTTCCTTGTCGCCGAGTAGCGGCGGCAGACTGGTGTCGTAGTCGCGCTGGATGGCCAGTTCCGCAGGTATCTCGGCCAGCACCAGACTGCGTACCCGTTCCAGCACTTCATGGATATTGAGCGTACTGAAATAAGGCACGTGTTGCGGCGTGAGCAGTTTTTCCATCAGCGAGCGCAGGCGGTCGGCTTCCTGAATCACCACTTGGGTATATTCACGCAAGCCGGGCTTATCCAGTTCCTGCTCCAGTAATTGCGCCGCGCCACGAATGCCGCCCAGCGGGTTCTTTATTTCATGCGCCAGGTTGCGCAACAGCAGGCGGTTGGCCTGGGTCTGGTCGAGCATCTGTTCCTCGCGCGCCAGTTTCAGCGGGCGGTCCATGGGGTGGAATTCCAGCAGCAGATAGCGTTTGCCGGATTGCAGCGGCGTAGCGGCGCAACGCAGGTGAAGCTTGCCATGCGTGTGCGTACCCAGCGTGAGGTCGTGTTCGATGTAGCTGGCGTTATTATTCAGTGCCTGCTGCATCGCGGCGGCGAGTTGCTCGGTGTGGGTGAAGGCATGCTGTACCGGATGGCCGATCAGGTTCTTGCTGCTCAACGCAAACAGGTTTTCCGCAGCGGGATTGAGGTAGGCGACGCGCGACTGCTCGTCCAGCAGGATGACCGCCGTGGCGAGGTGATCCAGTGTGGGAAAGAATGTGTCAGGCATAAGTGTTTCTTTAGCAGAGAACATGCCAGAAAAGAATATAGCGGACGGGTGATGGTTACTTGAGGTTGGTGAGTTCGGACTTGAGTGCATCCACGTTTTTCTCGTGCAACGATACTTGTTCTTGCAGGGCTTTCATCTTCTTGGGGGATGTTTCCGAAATTCCCTTGCCATCTTTCAGGTTCTGCTGTGCTTCGGCAAGCAGTTTTTCTTCTGCGGCCAACTCGTCTTCAAGTATTTTGCGGCGTGTGCCATCACGGTTTTTTTGTGTATTACTATCCACTCTGGGGAAATCGGATGGACTGGCATCACTGTTACGCACACGCACAGGCGGCGACATGGTGGGCAGCAGCTCCAGATCAAGCTTTTTCGAACCCTTCATCGGTGAGCTGGAATAGGTCACGTGCCCGTCGGCATCAATGTGCTTGTAGATCTCGGCCTGCGTCCAGCCGGTGTGTGTCATGCACAGCAACACAAACAAATAGCGTGGCTTCATGATGCGTATCTTGACAAGGATCATAGAGGGCGGAGTATAGGTTAAAGCTCGGCAATGTGACAAACGCAACCAGGCAAAGTTACAAAAGGCACCACCCAAAAAGAAACGGAGCCTTGCGGCCCCGTTTACTTCACAACGCAATGACTGCTTACAGGCTGTAGTACATGTCGTACTCGACCGGATGGGTGGTCATGCGGTAACGGGTCACCTCTTCCATCTTCAGCTCGATGTAGGCATCGATGAAGTCGTTGGAGAACACGCCGCCACGGGTCAGGAACTCGCGATCCTTGTCGAGATAGTCGAGAGCCTGCTCGAGGCTGGAACACACGGTTGGGATCTTCGCGTCTTCTTCCGGTGGCAGGTCATACAGATTCTTGTCGGCGGGATCGCCGGGGTGAATCTTGTTCTGGATGCCGTCCAAACCGGCCATCATCATGGCGGTGAAGGCCAGGTAGGGGTTGGCGGTCGGGTCCGGGAAGCGCACCTCGATACGGCGCGCCTTGTCGCTTTGCACGAAGGGAATACGGATCGAGGCAGAGCGGTTGCGTGCCGAGTAAGCCAGTTTCACCGGGGCTTCAAAGCCGGGAACCAGACGCTTGTAGGAGTTGGTGCCGGGATTGGTGATGGCGTTCAATGCGCGCGCGTGCTTGATGATGCCGCCGATATAGTACAGCGCTGTTTCGGACAGTCCTGCGTAGCCGTTGCCCGCGAACAGGTTCTTGCCGCCCTTCCAGATGGATTGATGCACGTGCATGCCGGAGCCGTTGTCGCCAACGATGGGTTTGGGCATGAAGGTCGCAGTCTTGCCATACTGGTGCGCGACATTGTGCACCACATATTTCAGTTTCTGGGTCTGGTCGGCGCGTTTTACCAACGTGCTGAACCGGGTGCCGATTTCGCACTGTCCGGCAGTCGCCACTTCGTGGTGATGCACTTCCACAGGCACGCCAATCTCTTCCAGCGCCAGGCACATGGCGGAGCGGATGTCCTGCAGCGAATCAACCGGTGGCACCGGGAAATAGCCGCCCTTGACGGTGGGACGGTGGCCGGTGTTGCCGCCATCGAATTTTTCGGCGGAGGACCAGGCGGCTTCTTCGGAGTTTACCTTGCAGAAGCAGCCTGACATATCCACTTGCCAGTTTACCGAATCAAAAATGAAGAATTCGGGTTCCGGGCCAAAATAGGCGGTGTCCCCGATGCCGCTGCTCTTCAAGTAGGCCTCGGCGCGCTTGGCGATAGAGCGCGGGTCGCGGTCATAGCCCTTGCCGTCGGCAGGTTCCACCACGTCGCAGCTCATCACCAGCGTGGTTTCGTCCATGAACGGGTCAACAAAAGCGGAGTCAGCGTCAGCCATCAGCAACATGTCGGATGCCTGTATACCTTTCCAGCCTGCAATGGATGAGCCGTCAAAGGCGTGGCCGTTCTCGAACCAGTCGTCGCTGTCCGACACTACGTGTGCGGGGATGGAAACGTGCTGCTCTTTGCCGCGTGTATCGGTAAAGCGCAGGTCAACAAATTTAACCTCATTGTCTTTAATTAACTTCAGAACATCAGCTGCCGACTTTGACATAATTTTCTCCCCTGAACGTAACGACTAAATCAAAAAATAAACCGGAAATTAAACAAACTGAAACTGGGTAAACAAGGCGTAAATTTTTAGCATAAAGTCAGCATGAAATATGCCACTGCTTCTTAAGCGCCAAAGCGCGCATTTTGCCATATCCATCCGGATAAATGGATAAAAATATGCGCCCTGAAGTGGGGCGTCCAGTTATTTGAATGCACTATTCTTGTGCGAAACTGCAATGCAAGTGGATAACACGGAAATAAGGATCTGCCAGTGTGATTTCGGTGCATTTATGCTGTATCGCCTCAATCTCGGCGGGGTCGCAGTAAACCGCCGAGTCAAGAAATACATCGGCGTCAATTTTGCCATCCAGATAATGCAGCATGATGCGGCCATCGAGCGGTATGTCATCGCCCAAGCGTTCAGCCAGGTGCTTGAGTAAATCTTCGCGGCATGGCAAATGGGCGTTGGGTGCAAACTGCAAATCGTCTTCCGGATCAATATGCACCATTACGTCCATCACGTGATGCTGGCGCAACACCGCTTGGCGCGCCGATTCGGCGATGTGATGGCCTTCGGATACACTGATTTTCGGGTCGACGAGAATGTGTGCGTCCACCAGCGCATGATCGGCCATCTTGCGTGTGCGCAGTTCATGCAGCCCGCGCACGCCGGGTGTTGACTGCAGCGTGGTGCGGATGGCTTCCACCTCTTCAGCGGAAAGGCCGGTGTCAATCAATTCGGCCAGTGCCTCAAGGGCAAATTTGCCGCCCATATGCGCAATCATCACCCCCACTACTGCGGCTGCGACCAGATCAAGGAAGGTGTAACCCATCAGGTTGCCGGAGATACCCGCCACGACCACCAGTGAAGACGCCGCATCCGAGCGCGCATGCCAGGCATTGGCGATGAGCATTTGCGAGCGCACGCGTTTGGCTACCGCCAGCATGTAGCGGAACATGCCCTCCTTGGCCGCCAGTGCGATGAGCGCAATCCAGAACGTGAATGGATGTACGGGCTGCACCAATTCTGGATGCTGCAGTCGCATCCCGGCTGCAAACAGCAGCACCACGCCCAGCGCCGCCAATGCAACGCCAAGGATAAGTGTGGCGGCAGTTTCTATGCGCGCATGGCCGTAGGGATGGTCGGCATCGGCATGACGGTTGCCATGGCGGTTGGCGAACAGCACCATGATGTCGGCCAACAGATCGGACAGCGAATGCAGACCATCCGCCATCAGGGACTGCGAACGTCCGAGGTAACCCGCAACCACTTGCAGCACCGTCAGCAGCAGGTTGATAAAAATGCTGATCCACGTGCTTTTTTGTGCGGCGGCAAAGCGCTCCGGGTGGGCAGGCTCGAAGGCGGCGGATTTGCTGTGAGTATGCGATTGGGTGTGATTTTTCATTGCAGTTGGGTATAGTATGCAACGTGTTACGCAGAATAACACTTGCGGGTTATATATTAAACATTAAGCTGGGACGTCATGGGTAAAATTACCGAGATTCTGAATACTGCGCAAAACCGCGCCAAAGAAATGAACCTACCCTATGAAGGCGCGCTGTTGCCGGATGAGGCTTACGAAATCATGCAATTCGCGCCCGGCGCCAAGCTGGTGGATGTGCGCACGCGAGCCGAGTTTGACTGGGTGGGCCGCATCCCCGATGCAGTGGAAATCGAATGGGCCATCTATCCCGGCATGAAGCCCAACACGCATTTCATCGCGCAGCTTGAGCAGATGGTGGACAAGGAAGCACTGGTAATGTTCATCTGCCGCAGTGGTATCCGCTCGCACAATGCCGCCATCACCGCTACACAGGCGGGTTATGCCGACTGCTACAACGTGCTGGAAGGCTTCGAGGGTGACAAGGGCGCAGACGGGCACCGCAATGTGCTGAATGGCTGGCGTACGTGCGGGTTGCCATGGGAGCAAAGTTAATTCACCGGTTTCAATAGGCACGGGGGCAATCATGAACCAGCGGCAAAAACTCACATTGATTATTGCCGCGATCAATCTCGCCCTGATGTTGCTGTTTCCGCCATTTGATTCCTATTCGATCGCCAATTCCATCATCCCGATTTTCTCCGGATTCCATTTCGCTTTCAGCAAGGGAGTGAATGAAGCCGTCAATTCCGGCGTGCTGTTTCTCGAAACAGCAGTAGTGCTGATTAACGCCGGAATAGCCTGGCTGCTGCTACAGAGCAGAAAGGTGGTAACTCTCCGCAAGGTCAACTACCAGAACGCAACGCTGGTGGTCGTGGCAGTTAATTTGGTGGTGATCCTGCTGTTCCCGCCGTTTGAAAACTACAGTGCGGTAACGCGCGCCATCCTGCCGAGCTTCCAGGGGTTTTATTTTATTTTTGCGGCACCCCACAAGCACGTTATCGTCACCACTTTGCTCTATATCGAAGTGATATTCATGCTGGTCAACGGTGGATTGCTCTGGCTCATGTTCAAGGAAAGGACGCAGCTCGTCCTTACGCCGGAAGAAGAGATGAAACTCCTGCGCGAGCTAAGGAAATAATTCCGGGTTTGCGGGGATTACGCCGCAGACCAGTTCACCATGCCGCTGTATGCCGTACCCAGCACCACCAAACCAAACACGATGCGATACCAGGCAAACACCGTAAAGTCGTGGTGACTGATGAAGCGCAACAGCCAGCGCACACACAGGAAGGCGCTGATGAATGACGTAATGCCGCCCGCGACGAACATGCCGATATCTTCCGCATGGAACAGATGGCGGTATTTGACGACTTCATAAACCGTGGCGGCAAACAGCGTGGGGATGGCGAGGAAGAAGGAAAACTCCGTCGCCGCCTTGCGCGACAGCCCGAAGAACAGCCCGCCGATGATCGTGGCGCCGGAGCGCGACGTGCCGGGAATCAACGCCAGCGCCTGCGCGCAGCCAACCTTCAGCGCGTCCTTCCAACCCATATCATCCACCGCTTCGACGGTAATCCTGTGATCGCGTTTTTCTGCCCACAAGATGAAAATACCGCCGACAATGAAAGCCAGCGCCACCGGCACCGGCGCAAACAGATACTGTTTGATTTTGCTGGCGAACAGCAGCCCCAGCACGGCGGCGGGCATGAAAGCGACGATGAGATTGAGCGCAAAGCGCTGTGCCGCCTGTTCGCGCGACAGGCCGCTGACCACGGCGGCAATCTTCGCGCGGTATTCCCAGCACACCGCCAGAATCGCGGCGAACTGAATCACGATCTCGAACACCTTGCCCTTCTCGTCGTTGAAATCGAGCAAGTCGCCCGCCAGAATCAGGTGGCCGGTGCTGGAGATGGGCAGAAATTCGGTAAGGCCTTCGACGATGCCGAGAATGGCGGCTTTAAGCAGCAGAATAGTATCCATAAATTCAAGAGGCTCGTCATGCCGGGCTTGACCCGGCATCCAGTGGTTTTATTCGAC
This sequence comes from uncultured Nitrosomonadales bacterium, assembly GCA_903892645.1. GTDB lineage: Bacteria > Pseudomonadota > Gammaproteobacteria > Burkholderiales > Gallionellaceae > CAITJF01. The sequence continues at coordinate 33,913 of CAITJF010000107.1, forward strand.
TGGATTCCGGCTTTCGCTGGAATGACAACTTGGTTGTAATCCGTTAATTGACAGGTGCGCGATTATACCTGCACCCTGCAAAGAAGCATGCCGCATGCGCTGTTGGAAAAAATGCTGCTAGCATCCGGGTTTATTTGGAGCTTGCATCGGGAAACAAAAAATGCGACAAAGTGCAACCATGAACAGGAGAATTCCATGACAACCGTATCTTCGGCTGCTATTGATGACATGAGCAATCAGGGAATTCATCTGGTTGTTCCCGAGTCCCTGAAAAAATCAAAGGAAACTTGCTACAACGGCAAGGCCAACGTAATCACGTTCCGCGAATTTTTCGACGAAGAGATTTCTTCGAAGAGACCACGCTTCCGAAGAATCTAAACCTGTAGGAGCGGGCCATGCCCGCGATAAAGTGGCTCGCG
>CAITJF010000108.1 GCA_903892645.1 uncultured Nitrosomonadales bacterium
CGTAAAAACCAGAAAGCCACCAATGCATTTGCCACCGGCGACGTCAAATTAGGGATTGCCCTACTCAAGGAGATTATTGAGATCTACCCGACCTATTCAAAGATTTCGGCGATCACCGACGAACTTAGTCAGCGTGATACTGCCATGCTCCAAAAGATGGATCAGGAAGCCAAAGCATTATTCGAGCAAGCAGAGGTGTGTGAGCGTGACGGCAAACCTGAAAAAGCGCTCGACGTCTATGTTCAGATCGAGAAGAACTACGCTGCCACTGATTGGGCCAAGCGGGTTGCCGGACTACGGCCCACACTTCAGAAGTCCATCCGTGAAAAGACCGCCGAACAGCTTTTTGCTCAAGTGCGCGACCTGTCGATTACCAACGACTATCGCAATATTATCAATGTTATCCAGCAACTCCAACGCGGATACCCCGATACGGATTATGTTGGCGCTAACCGCGCCGCAATCATTACGCTATTTCAGAAAGCGCACGCGGCCCAGTATCGCACGCTGGCCGTCGAACAGATGGCAGCCGGCAAGGACGCTGACGCATTGGCACGGATTGAGGACGCGTGCCTTAACAATCCGGATGCGCGACCAGCGTTCCGTGACCTGCTTCTCAAGCTCTACGTTCGCGTTGGCCGACGACGGATGGACGAAGGCGATTTCCGTGAGGCGCTGCGGCTCTACCGTAGTTATCTTGCGCTCGAGCCGGAACAAAGCGAGCTGGATCCCGCGCTCATTGGCAAGCTTCAGTTTTCACTAGCTCGGGTCGAGTTCGGCCAAGGTAATTTCAACAATGCGGCCCAATTGCTCATCGGCGCGCGCAAGGAGTTCGAGAAAGAGGCTGACTATAACGATCTGTTCGGTTCAGTCGATGTCGCGCTTGGAAATTACCTCGATGCGTTGCCGTATTTCGATCGTGCAATTGCTGCCAAGCCGCAGGCCGGTAACTATTATGCCCGGCGCGGTTACGCTCAACTACTGCTGGCGTTGCAAGCCGAGCGTGAATCAATGATCGCCTATGCCGGCTTGTTGCGGTCCCCAATCTCAAAAACTGCGACCGGTAGCACAAACGCGACACCCGCCGCCGTGCGAACCGCCTCGGACTCACCAACGGCAGCCAACACCAACTCCGCACCCACAGAACCTGCCGATCCGTTTGTCCCGGTTTTTGCAACCCAGTTACCGGCCTCGGCAAGTGGTGTGAAGCCTGACATGCAAATTCGCTACGATGCGGTCGCATCGCAACAGTTGCTTGATCAGATTCTCGATTTGTTGGACACCATTACAGCCACCAATACATCCGCTGGTGTTCGCAAAAATATGCGCACTCAGCCCAAGGCGAGTCAAGGCAATCAACCGAACCAGACAGAGGTTGCTCCCGATGCTTCGTCCAAGGCCCGTGAACGACTCAGTCGAATCCGCAACAGCGTGGATGTCGGTAACGCTCTCAGTTCACTCCGCCAGCGCATTCTTGATAATAACTCGCGGCGCGCTAGGTCTGTCGAAGCCATGAACCGGATGAACCAGTTCTTCAGCGGTGGTAACCGTGATCTCAATAAAGCAGTCGAACTTGGTGCCGACCGCTCGGCAGAGTTGATGGAAATCCTCAAATCTTCAAAGCAGCACGGCGGCAAGATTGCCCAATCAGTGCCGCTCATTGTCTCGTACTTAGCCACCGAGATTGACACGATTGACCGTGTCTGTCAGATGACGGAAACAGGCTATCAGAACATCCGCACGCAACATCTCTCTGCGGGTTCTGATTCGACAGTGAACTTGGATCTTTACTTCAGTCGCTACTTCGATCGTCGCGATTTTGACAGGGGCGTTCAAATCCTGCGCGAGGCAGGAGCTATTAAGGTTCCGCTGGAGACATATTCGTTGGTGCCGGTTGTCACGCTGCCGAAACCTGTTTTGCCTGCTAAGTCTGCCGTGCCAACTGCCGCGCAATCTTCAACTGCGACCAATGCTGACCAATAGACGGACATCGGCAAACACGGTGGGATGACCGCCTGACTTGGAATCGCTTTTTCGAGCTACTTCTGGTGTTAGGTGGGGTATTGAGGAGGTGGTCTGGTCAATCTGAAAAACCGTTTGACTAAGTTTACAAACTGTTCATAGTTCGAACGTTGTTAGTGTCAGCTAAACAATGAGATTATCATGCAGAAAGCGACAATTATAATTGCCTTATGTGTCTGGGCTCTAATGCCAACGCAAGCAGAACCTTCATCGGGAATTAACATCACAATCAGCAAGAACTCTAGTAAGAGCATGAAGGTCACGTCCCGGAGTAGTTACGGCTATACAGAAAAAAGTGGGACAGAAAAGGTATACTATACGATTACAATTTCCAACCGATCAACGGCAATTCTAGAGGATGTTATCGTAAAATGGAAAATTCAAAAAAAGAACAGCAATACCTATAGCACAAGCAGCCATAGCTCTAATATTACCGCCGGCGATAAGAAAATCCGATTAAATTCCGGACAAAGCACAACATTCGATACCGAGGCGATTGATTTATCTGTCTCAAAATCTGATACTAGTTGGGGCTATCACTCGCGCTATGGTGACCAAATTGATGGTTGCCTTGTTAAGGTTGTACAAGGTGATAAAGTGCGCGCCGTGGCGTGCGAACCGCAAGAAGTCATGGACCATTTCGCTAGTGAGAAATCCGAAACCAGCAAACGTTGATGTCGATTCTCAGGTGGTCATCCAGCGTTAAGCAGGCGAAAACCACGACGAATACAGCACAAATAATCTTGTCGATGATGGGGATGCCTTTAAATTGTGTAGTGCTCCCTGTAAATCAATAGAAAATTTTGCAGGGTTTTCGAGGTTGGAGGTTGTGGCTTAAACGACACTTCAAGTTATTGGACCGTTAACCATTCGCGCGGTTCGGAGCAGTGGGAGTGTGTTTACCAGCAGGTGGCACGTCGAGATATGTCGATGTTCTTTGGTATGCTGACGCCTTGAGTTGTTGCAGTCGCGGCACTAGTTGCTAATCTCGTTGTGTTTGACGGGAGTAAGAACGGTGTAGTAACGTGCGCGCCAACTTCGGAGAATATAACCGTGATGAATCCCATTCGCTTCAGTTTGCCGCAATCAGAAATCCCGACGCACTGGTACAACGTACTCGCCGACGCGCCTGCGCCGTTGCCGCCCCCACTGCATCCAGGTACAAAACAACCGGTCACGCCGGACTTGATGACCGCAATTTTCCCCGAAAATATTGTCCAACAGGAAATGAGCACTGAACGGTGGATTGAAATCCCGGCGCCGGTTCGGGAGATTTACGCGTTGTGGCGCCCGACACCGTTGCTGCGTGCCGTGCGATTGGAAAAAGCCCTCCAAACGCCAGCCCATATCTATTACAAATACGAGGGCGACAGTCCCGCCGGCAGTCACAAACCCAACACCGCTGTCGCGCAAGCCTATTACAATAAAATTGCCGGCACCAAGCGTCTCGCGACCGAAACCGGGGCAGGTCAGTGGGGTGCGTCATTGGCGATGGCCTGTAAACTGTTCGACCTCGAATGCCGTGTCTATATGGTCAAAGTTAGTTTTCATCAAAAGCCATACCGTAAGCTTCAGATGCAGACTTGGGGTGCGTCGGTGTTTGCTAGCCCCAGTGATCAGACTGAGTACGGTCGCAAATTGCAAAAGGAAGATCCGAATTGCCCCGGCAGTCTAGGCATCGCCATCAG
>CAITJF010000109.1 GCA_903892645.1 uncultured Nitrosomonadales bacterium
AATCACCGCTTGAAAAACACTGGCCTCATAGAACGCTCTACAATCGACGAACGCCTTTCGATTGATGGTTTGATGACCCCCAAAATTTCGCCAAGAAGGGGTTCAAAATAGTTTTTCAACACAATAACCCCATACTCACCGGCGCCAGTATTACTAAAGCGCCGCCGCAATTTCCCTGAAGCTGTTTAACCCCGCTTCCAGATTGTCGATAATCTCCAACGCCAGTTCATCCGGCTCCGGCAGGTTGTCCAGATCGGCAAGGCTCTTGTCCTTGAGCCAGAAAATATCCAGGCTGGTTTTGTCGCGCGCAATGATTTGCTCGTAAGTGAATTTGCGCCAGCGGCCTTCCGGGTTCTTGGCCTCGCTCCAGCTTTCTTTGCGCTTATGGCGGTTCAGCGGGTTGTAGTCGTTTATGAACTCCTGCAAATCCTCGAAGCGCAGCGGTTTCTTTTTCAGCGTGTGGTGGATGTTGGTGCGGTAGTCGTAGTACCACACATCTTTCGTCCACGGCTCTTTGCTGGCGGCGCGGTTGTCGAAGAACAGCACGTTCGCCTTCACGCCGTTGGCGTAGAAGATGCCGGTGGGTAAACGCAAAATCGTGTGCAGCTCGGTGGTTTCCAGCAGTTTCTTGCGCACCGTCTCGCCTGCGCCACCCTCGAACAGCACGTTGTCCGGCACCACCACGGCGGCGCGCCCAGTGCTCTTCAACATGGTGCGGATGTGCTGCACGAAGTTGAGCTGCTTGTTGGATGTGGTCGCCCAGAAATCCTGGCGGTTGTAGGTCAGGTCGTCCTTCTCCTGCTCGCCTTCTTCGTTCGTAAAACTCATCGAGCTCTTCTTGCCAAACGGCGGATTCGCTAGCACGTAGTCGTAGCGCTTGCCGCCATCAGCCACCAGCGCATCGTTGGGTGACACCATGCTCTCGCCGTCGATCTCGCCGATGTTGTGCAAGAACATATTCATCAAAGCCAGGCGGCGCGTGCCCGCCACAATCTCGTTGCCATTAAAGGTATCGTGCTTGAGGAACGCCTTCTGCTTCTTGTCCATCTGGTGTTCCTTCACCAGAAAATCATAAGCCGCCAGAAAGAATCCACCCGTGCCACAAGCAGGATCGGCTATGGTTTTGTTTGGCTCAGGTCGTACGCATTCCACCATCGCGCGTATCAAGGCACGCGGCGTGAAGTATTGCCCCGCGCCGGACTTGGTATCTTCCGCATTACGTTCCAGCAAGCCCTCATAGATGTCGCCCTTCACATCCGCGCCCATCGTCACCCACTCGGTCTCGTTCACCATGTCGATCAGCCTCTGTGATCGTGAATGTAAAGCTATTCAAATACGGCGTAGAAGTGGTGGTGATGTCAGCAACTTTCAGAAAAGGAATGTCACCACCATAAAACTTGGGATCACCTGCTGGTCTTGGAGAGCCGCCTCGTACCACATCACAAATATGTGCAACCTTAAACCATCCCCATCCCTCAGGCAGTTCAGCCAATTCAGCTAATTCTTCGGAGGTGAGGGGCGGCAGTATTACCGCAGCTTTCGGTTTGCTCCCTCGTTTACCTGAGGATTTACGTCGGTGCCGGTGGCGACCATGTCCACAGTGACGGCGATGCGCGGGTAATACTCGTTGCGGAATTGCTGCAACACGGACTTGGGGTCTTCGTCGGTTTTGTAGGTAAGCTTTTTGCAGAAGGCGTTGCGCTCGTCGAATTCCTCGCGCACGGTCTGGATGATGTCGTCGGCGTGGCTGTCGGTCTTGGCGAAGATCAGGGTCTTGGGCACCTCTTTGCGTCCGGGGAATATCTCCGGCAGCTTGTCACGGAAGGTGCGGATGACGGTGCGGATCTGGTCGGGGTTGACGATGTTGCGATCCAGCTGCGTGGCGGAATAGGCTTCGTCCTCGTCCTGCAACTCCCAGCGTTTCTTGCGCGTGAGTTTTTCGCGGCGTTCCACTTGCACATGCGCGGGGATGACACCGCCGCCCTGCGTGATCTGGGTTTCGATCACATACACTTCATTGCCCACGTTCACGCCATCGGCCACGGCTTTTTCGTGGCTGTAGTCGCTGACCACGTTCTTTTTGAAGAAGCCGTAGGTGCGGTTGTCCGGCGTGGCGGTGAGACCGATCAGGCTGGCGTCGAAGTAGTCGATCACCTGTTGCCACAGGTTGTAGATGGAGCGGTGGCATTCGTCGATGAAGATGAAGTCGAAAAACTCCGGCGGAACTTTTTCGTTATAGACAACGGGTAAAGGCTCTTTGCCCAGCTTCAACTCGGCAGGGTTGATCTCTTCCGTGGATTCATCGAGCGGGGTGTCTTTAAGGATGGAGTACAGGCGTTGAATGGTGCTGATGCACACCTGGCTGTCCTTGGCGACGAACGAGGACTTGAGCCGCTGCACGTTGTACAGCTCGGTGAACTTGCGGTTATCGTCTATCGGCACATAGGACATCATTTCCTGCTCGGCCTGTTCGCCAAGGTTTTTGGTATCCACCAGAAACAGGATGCGTTTGCCGTGCACGTGCTTGAGCAGGCGGTAGATAGAGGTAATGGCGGTGTAGGTCTTGCCGGCGCCGGTCGCCATCTGGATCAGGGCGCGCGGGCGGTCGGCCTTGAAAGACACCTCCAGATTGGAAATGGCCGTTTCCTGGCAATCGCGCAGGCGCAATTCCTTGGCAGGCAGATGGTTCGGGTTGAGTTCGGGGATGCGGTGCAGGCGCGCGCGCAGCGATTCACCCTGCGACAGCCATTCCTTGAGCGTTTCCGGGCGGTGGAAGTTGAACACCTCGCGCGAACGCGGCTTGGGATTGCGGCCATCGGTGAAGCGGGTGATGATGCCGGTGCTCTCATACAGGAAGGGCAACGGCTCTTTGTTGTTGACCCACTTGAGCTTGGCGGCTGCGTAGCCTTCGGTCTGTGTTTCATGCGCGGTGAGCCGCTGTCCTTCTTCTTCGCGCTTGGCCTCGATCACGCCGACTGCTTTTTTATCCACGAACAGCACGTAGTCTGCCGGGCCGACATCGGTCTGGTATTCGCGCACTGCCTGACCCGGCCCGTCATTAAGATCGACCTTCTTGACCGACTGAACAACCCATCCCGCCTGCTTCAGCAGCGCGTCGATGGTGTCGCGGGCTTTCTGTTCGGGGTTCTAGTTTTCAGTCATTTTATTATTGCGTTTATTCTGTGCACTGACTCGCGGGGAATGCTAACAGATTTCGGCGTATGACTGGCTGCACTTGCCGCAAATGTAATGAGGGGTGATGCGGGTTTATCTCAGGCAGATGCAGTCGGTGAAAGCATAAGGTGTAGCCCGAGGCGAGCACAACGTGCTTTTTGGAAATAGCTTTGCAAGCCGCCGTACGGCTTGCATCTTTAAATTGCTCAGGCTTCTGCTTCGGATGCGGCGCCCCCGGCCTTGGTTTTGCGGGGCACGGTTTTCGGGTCGCAGATGATGGGACGGTAGATTTCGACACGGTCGCCGTCGTTGAGCACGGCGTCCAGCTTGCTGAGCTTGCTGTATATGCCGACCTTTTGTTTCTCCAGGTCAATCTCTGGAAATTGTTTGAGGATGCCCGAGCGATTGATGGCATCCTGGATGGTGGCGCCATCCGGCATCTCGACATCGAACCAGACTTGGCGCTGCGGCAGGGCGTAGGCGATTCCGATTTTCATGGCTGTTTCCTCACGCGGCACTGTGGGCGCCGCCCATCTGGATGGCCTTGCCGGCGCGCACGTCGAGGATGCGTTTGCCCACCACCAGCAGGCCGGCGACGAGGAATCCGCCCGGTGGCAGGATCATCATCAGCACCCCCATGTCCGGGGGCATTAAATGCATCTCCATGAACTTGAAGGCCGGTCCCAGCAGTAGCGATGCATCGGCGAACAGGGTGCCCGCACCGGTAACCTCGCGCACCGCGCCGATGGCGGTGAGCGCCAGCGTGAAGCCGATGCCCATGAAGATGCCGTCCATCAGCGAGGGCATCACCGGTTCCTTGGCGGCGAAGGCTTCGAGACGGGCAAGCGGCAGGCAGTTGGATACGATCAGCGGGATGAATAGCCCCAGCACTTTATAAAGCTCATGCATCCACGCATTCATGCAGAGATCCACCAGCGTCACCATGGCGGCGACGATCAGGATGAATACCGGAATGCGCACTTCCTGGGTGATGCGGCTGCGGAACACGGATACCAGCAGGCTTGATGCGGCCATCACCACTGCGGTTGCCAGACCCATGCCCAGCCCGTTGGTGGCGCTGGTGGTCATGGCCATGGTTGGGCACAGGCCCAGCAACATGCCGAGCACGCCATTGTTTTCCCACAGCCCATCCTTAACGATGGTTTTATATTCCGTTGCCATTTAGTGTGCCTCCTTCATTGGTGCCTTGCTGGCATCGATGTCCGTCATTTGCGCCTTGTTGGCGGCGAAAAATTCAAGTCCCTCACGAATGGCGCGCACCACACCTCGGGGCGTAATGGTGGCACCGGCGAATTGGTCGAACTGGCCGCCGTCCTTCTTTACTTTCCATTTTTCGACAGGCGGGTTGCCGAGGCTCAAGTCATTGAAGCGCAGTATCCAGTCGCCTTTCTTTGTTTCGATCTTGTCGCCCAAGCCAGGCGTTTCCTTGTGGGCAAGGACGCGCACGCCGAGAACCTTGCCTTGCGCGTCGACACCCAGCATGAGTTTGATTTTGCCGGCATAGCCCGAGCCGAATATCTCGTAGGCCACACCGGTCACCTTGCCTTCCCTGGTGGCGCGGTATACGGTGATTTCATTGCCCTGCCCATCCTTCATGAGAATGGTATTCGTGACCGGGTTGTTGTTGTGGATGCTGTCCGGGATCACCTGGCTGAGCGAGTTCTGCCTGTCTTCCAAGGCGCGCGCGGCAATATCTTTTGCGGTAAGGCGGTCTGTGACGGCAAGTATGAACGCGAAGCCCAGGCAGAACACTCCCAGGATCACCCCATGAATCATCATGCGCTGTTGTTTCATGGTTTCTCCAGCTGCAACGGTTCGCCTTTGCTGTTGCGCCCGAATGCGCGCGGGCGGGTATATTGGTCGATGATGGGAGCCAGCCCATTCATCAGCAACACCGCGAATGCCACGCCTTCCGGGTAGCCGGCGAAGTTGCGGATGAGCCAGATCAGCGCGCCGCAGCCGAGGCCGAATATTATTTGTCCCTTTTTCGATACAGGCGAGGTGACGTAGTCGGTGGCGATGAAGAACGCCCCCAGAAAGGTGGCGCCGGATACCAGATGGAAGGTGCCGGAGGCAAAGTGGGCAGAATCGACGGCATGGAATATCGCAGCTATCAGGAACAACCCGCCCATCACGCTCAACGGAATGTGCCATGAGATAACGCGCTTGGCCATCAGGAACAGGCCGCCCGCGAGTATCAATATCGCCGAAGTTTCGCCCAGGCTGCCGGCGCGGTAACCCCGCGCCATATCCATCAGGTCGGGCACTTGGGCCATCGACTGCGTTACCGGGATGCCGCGTGATAACTCAGTCTTGATATAGCCCAGCGCCGAGGCCGCGCTCACCGTGTCGGGCATGTGGCCGCCAAAGGTAATGGCGATGGCTTCAGCCAGCCCAGGCGCACCGGACGAAAACAGCGGATGCGGCATGACCCAGGCGGTCATGGCGACGGGAAACGACACCAGCAGGACAGTGCGCCCCACCATGGCAGGGTTGAACACGTTCTGGCCGATACCGCCAAAGGCATGTTTGGCCAAGGCAATGGCGAAAACCGCCGCCAACACGCCGACCCACCAAGGTGCCCAAGGCGGCAGGCTCATCGCCAGCAGCCAGCCAGTCAGCACCGCCGAGTAGTCGGCCAACGTCGCTCTCACCGGCCGGTCAGCCAGCATCAGACACCCCGCCTCGACTGCCACGCAAGCGCCGACCGTAACGGTAAACAGCAGGATCGCCGGCCAGCCGAACAGATAGAGGTTGAAAGCGGTAGCCGGCACCAGCGCCAGCAACACCGTGAACATGGTTTTCTGGACACTGTTGAATCCGTGGGCAAACGGCCCGCTCTTGCTTATGGTTGCGATACTCATGCGTTGGCCTTTTCTTCGGTTGCGGCTTTCGCCTCCCCGCTATTGCTTGGCGGAGTAGCGTCTGAAGCCGGTTTGCGCGCGGCCAAGGCTGCGCGCTTGGCCTCGGTGGCTTTCTCGATGCGGATAACGCGCACCTCGGCCAGTGTCTTGATGCGTTCGTTCTTGCGGCTTTCGCGCTCCAGGTCGTTCAGCACGCCCTTGGCATAGTTGAAATAGTGCACCAGCGGGATGTGCGACGGGCATACCCACGAACAACTGCCGCATGAGAAACAATCCATCACCCCCAGCTTGGCGGCGCCTTCCAAGTTATCCTTGCGGACAAAAGCGGCCATATCTACCGGCGACAAGCCGCACGGGCAGACGGTGACGCAACTGCCGCAGCGGATACAGGCACTGGTCGGACGGTCATTGATCTCCTCGGCGGTGAGCGCCAGGATACCCGAGGTACCCTTGACTACCGGCACCTCAAGACTGGGCAGCGGCTGGCCCATCATCGGTCCACCATTGACAACGCTCTCAGGGCGTGCCGAGAAACCACCGCAGAACTCAACCAAATCGGCTACCCGTGCGCCAATCGGCGTCAAGACGTTATTGGGTTCACGTATGGCGCCGCCGCTCACCGTCACCACTCGTGCGATCAGCGGACGGCCGAAACGGATGGCGTGGTGCACGGCGCGGGTAGTAGAAACATTGTGCACCACAATGCCGAGGTCGGCGGTAAGCTTGCGCGCCGGAGTTTCGCGGCCGGTGATCGCCTGCACCAGATGGCGCTCCGATCCCATCGGATACTGCACCGGCACAGCAACCACTTTGATTTCGGGGAAAGCGGAGGCCGCCTTGGTCATGATCTCGATCGCCTGCGGCTTGTTCTGTTCGATGCCGATGACCACCCTGGGTGTACCCAGCGCATGAGCCATGATACGGGCGCCGTCGATGATTTCATCGGGATACTCGCGCATCACCCGGTCGTCGCAGGTCAGGTAAGGCTCGCACTCGGCGCCGTTGAGCAGCAGAATCTCGAGTTTTTTCTGTTCGCCGAGGTTCAGCTTGATCGCCGAAGGAAAGGCGGCGCCACCCATGCCGACGATGCCCGATTGGGCAACACGGTCGTTGATCGTATGGGTATCGGCGGAAAAAGGATCGGCGATGGGTTCGGGCAGGTCAGCCCATTCGTCCTTGCCATCGGGTTCGAGAATGATGGTGGTCTGCGGCAACCCGGAGGGATGGGGTGCAGTCACCTCGGTCACCGTCCTGATGCGGCCCGACGTGGGCGCGTGTTGCGACGCCGACACCGTCCCCTGGTTGCGCGCGATCATCTGCCCTTTTTTGACCAGGTCGCCCTCGGCTACCAGCACGTCGGCCGGGGCGCCAATATGTTGTTGCAGCGGAATGTAGAGCGCGGCCGGCATCGGCATGACAACGATGGCTTTTTCGCTGGTCTGCTCCTTGCGGTAATCGGGGTGTATGCCGCCGCGAATCGGAAAAAGTTTCATCTGTTGACTGCTCCTCTAGTGCGCGTGCCCGACTTTGGGCTCGGAGTGTGTTTGCTCAATTTCTGGCTTGGGCCAATGCCAGTTGCGCAGCGTCACCCGCACCGGAACCATCACGATGGCATCGGTGGGGCAGACTGGAACGCACTTGCTGCAACCGTGACACGCATCGACAATTATCGTATGCATCAGTTTGTTGGCGCCCATGATGGCATCCGTCGAACACTCCCTGATGCAGCGCGTACAACCTATGCAAAGATCCTCGACGATGAAAGCGTGTTCCGGCCCCTTCTCTTCGTGCTCGGAAAGATCGGCGGTAACGCCCAGCTTCTTGGCCAATGCTTCAATCACTACTTTGCCGCCAGGTGGGCACAGGGTTATTGGAGCCTCGCCCTTCGCCAGCGCTGCCGCGTACTGGCTGCAACCGACATAGCCGCACTGGCCGCATTGCGAACCGGGCAACAATTCCTTCAGCTCTTCTTCCAGCGGGTTTTCTTCCACGGCGAGGAAGCGCGCCGCCACACCGAGCAGGCCACCCAGTACGATGCCCATTATTGTGAGACTGCCAATAGCGATTAACATATCAATCTCCTCAGCCCGCACTCATACCGGAAAAACCCATGAACGCAAGCGCCAGCAGGCTGGCGACGATAAAACCGATCGGCGGGCCGGCGAACAGGCGCGGAATCTCGGCCAGTGCCAGCCGCTCGCGCAATCCGGCAAAAATAACCATCACCAGGCTATAGCCGATGGAGGAAGCGAAGGCAAACAGCGTGGCGCCGATGAAGTTCATCTTACCCTCGACCAGTAGCAGCGCAACGCCCAGCACCGCGCAGTTGGTGGTAATCAGCGGCAGGTAGATGCCTAGCATCTGGAACAGCGGCGGCGACACCTTCTTCACGATCATTTCGGTGAACTGCACGGTGGCAGCGATAATCAGGATGAAGGTCACCGTGCGCAGATAGCCCAAGCCGTAGGGTTGCAGCAAAAAGGTTTCGACCATCCAGTCAGCCATGGACGAAACAGTGATCACAAAAGTGGTTGCCATGCCCATGCCGACGGCGGTGTCGATGCGCGTGGTCACGCCCATGAACGAACACAGGCCGAGGAAGCGCGCCAAGATGACGTTGTTGACCAGCGCCGCGCTTATCATCAAAAGTATGTATTCTTTCATTCTCCAACCCTCATTAATACGGCCCCTTGCCTACTCATTAATTGCACGTTTCGCCCGGGCTGGCGCGGCGAATAAAACGGGGGGCAAGTTCACCCCTGACCAACAGGCGGCCAGCGCCCAAGCGTGCCAGCCACAGTCCGAGTGCCAAGCCTGCGAACATGGCGAGCATGGTGGCGAGATCGCTACCGAACCACCATTGCGCCAGTGCTCCGGCACTCAGCAAAGTAGCGAGCGGAATGGCATAGGCGGTGAGTGAAGCCCTGAGTAACGTGTTCTCGCGGATACCCACCACTACCCGCTCCCCGACCCTAAGGCCGACATCGTTGACGAGCTGGAAGCGGCGCGCCTCCAGACGACTGGCCGTGGTACCGATACCCTTGGAGCCACACGCGGATGCAGAAGCGCAGCCACCGCAACTGGAGCCCGTTTCGGGCACCAGCCATGCCATATTACCTTCCACAGCTACCACATGTGCGGTACCCTCGACCATGGCGGGAGCGCTGAAATCCTCAGTGCTGTATACAGGTTCGCCCACGGTCATGCCTCCACCGTGGATACCACGCCCTCGGGCGTGACATAGATCGCCTTCAACCCACCGGCGGCCTTGAGTATGGCTAGTCTGCGCTCGACCGGCGCCATCAGCATGGCAGTGGAAAGACCGTCGGCAATAATGCCGCTATCCGCCACCACCGATACTCCCAGCAGCGCAGGCGCGGTGCTGCCGTTGCGTGTATTGATCAAGTGTGTGAAGGCACCGGCGGAATCAAACAGGGTGCCGTAACCGCCCGAGGTGGATACGCACTTGTCCACCACATCCAGCGTAGCGACCGTGCGGCTGGGATCGGCAGGATTGGCAATGCCGATACGCCAGGCCGTGCCGTCCGGCTTGGCCGAGAGCGCGCGCGGCTCGCCCATGTCCACCAGCATGCGATCGAAACCGTGGGCGCGCAATACATCTGCAACGCGATCAGTGATATAGCCTTGCGCACCGCTGTTCAGCGTCAGTCCCATGCCGGGGCGGGCGAAGGAAACTCGATTACGCCCGGCATCCACCTCGACTGCACGCCAGTCCATCAGGGCAAGTGCTGCGGCGAGGTCGCGCGGCGCCGGTCCGGCAGGGTCGGGGGTGGCTGCGATAAAATGGCGAAAATAGAGTTGCCACACCGGCTGTACGGTAGGGTCATAGACGCCGTCGCTGATCCTGGCCAGCGACAAGGCGCGCGTAAGCATGGCGATGAAATCGTCCGGCGCGTTTTCGAGCACACCCTCGCGGTTGAGCATCGAGATGGAACTGTCCGCGCGATAAACGCTGAAAATCGCCTCAAGGCGCTTCAGTTCGTCCAGCCCGGCAGCAATGGCGGCACGCGCCTGAGCCTCGTCAGTGTGATAAAGCTGGATGGAGGCTGGTGCGCCCAAAGCGGTGCCATCCCAACGCGCCGACCTAGCCTGGGCGCCTCCCGCTTTAAGCAACAGCGGCAGGCCTGCGGCAGCGGCAACGAAAGTGATAAAGCGGCGGCGTGACATGACAGTAGGCATAAGTTGCGACCTCAATTAGGTAATCCACGGCTTGTTTGGAGCGGTTGAACTATCGTACGCAAAAGCGATGTCACCAACAAAAATGCTATTCCACAGGCTGCATTAAACAGATAGGCAAACGCCATGCCGGGAGCACGCCCAAACTCTGGAAGCAGATGGCTAGTAGCCCTATCAGTAGTTTCATCAAAGGCAGATGAACGGATATCCTTGCTCCCGCATGGATAAAGACCGCATCTGAATTTATGCGCTACGCTGAGCCTGCAAGGAAGAGACAACACAATGTATGAAGCGTTCAACCAAAAATTTACCATCCGAATTATATTGCAGCGCACAAACTTAGGGAAGCTCCTACCGCAGATTTGCACCATTCCCCCATTTGCTGAATGGCTATATTAGGATCGGGAAGTGGTCATCTGAATCACATCTCAATTCGTGCTGCTGGTGTGGCGGCGGGTGATAGAGTGGAAATTATTTTTTATTAGCCATGAGTTATGCGCCACTATGCTTAAAAACGGATTTGGTGTCGAGGCTATTTGCTGACTGGATTTTATTTTAATCTATGCAGCGTAACAAAACGAAACTGGCTATGAAAACCCGAACGCAAAATACGGCTCGATACATTTGGCCGTACCGCAAACAGCGCTTATTCATAGCTTCCTTGTGTGGTTTTGCACAGACTGATCAGACCGGCTCCTTGTATTGATCTTCCAGCAACTTGGCTTGCGCCGCCGCCAAGCGCGCGATGGGCACACGCGGGCCGGAGCATGAGACGTAGTTAAGATTGATGTGGTGGCAGAAATGGATGGAGCCGGGATGCCCGCCATGTTCGCCGCAGATGCCGATTTTTAAATCCGGGTTGGTCTCGCGGCCCCGCTGCACCGCCATTTTCATCAACTGCCCCACACCCTTGATGTCCAGCACTTCGAACGGGTTGTCTTCCAGGATGCCGGACTCGGTGTAAGAGGGAAGGAATTTATTTTCCGCATCCTCGCGACTGAAGGAGAACGTGGCCTGGGTCAGATCGTTGGTGCCGAAGGAGAAAAACTCGGCGGTTTCCGCCATGCGCCCGGAGCGTATGCAGGCACGCACCACTTCCAGCATGGAGCCAAACTTGAATTGCACATTGATGCCGTGAGTTGCTTTCACTTCCTGGCGGATGCGCTGGACATAACTGTGGATGCGTTTTAGCTCTTCCACCGTGGCCACCTGCGGCACCATGATCTCAGGGTAAATTTCAACGCCCTCCTTGGCGCACAGGGCGGCAGCTTCGATGATCGCCCGTATCTGCATCGAGTAAATTTCCGGATAGGTAATGCCCAGCCTCACGCCGCGATGGCCCAGCATCGGGTTGACTTCGGCCAGGGCGCGCACTTTCTTCAGGATTTTCTCCTTCTTGCCGATCACGTCCTCTTCCAGATGCGATTCTTTGAAGTCGCCCAGCCCACCCATCAGTTTGGTTAACCCATCGGCATATTGCTGGTAGAGCTTGGGATTGAGCAGCTTGAGGGTATCCGGCAGTTCTTCCAACCCCTTGATGGTGTCGCGCAATTGATGCAGGTGTGCGATTTCCAATTCGAGTTGTGCAGCGGTAGGCAAAAATTCATGCATCGGCGGGTCGAGCAGGCGCACTGTTACGGGCAGCCCCTTCATCGCCTTGAAAATACCCTTGAAGTCAGCACGCTGGATCGGCAACAGGCGATCCAGCGCGGATTGGCGGTCTTCCTGCGTTTCGGCCAGAATCATTTCCTGCACGATGGGCAACCTGTCGGTGCTATTGAACATGCGTTCGGTGCGGCACAGGCCGATACCCATCGCACCAAATTCGCGCGCACGTAGGGCATCATCAGGCGTGTCGGCGTTCGCCATCACCTTCAGTCTTGCCACTTCATCCGCCCAAGCCAGCAGAGTGGCCATTTCCTCGGAAAACTCAGCTTCCACCGTGGGCACTTCACCGGCGTAAACATGCCCGGTGCCGCCGTCTATGGTAATGATGTCGCCTTCCTGCAACGTGGTTTCGCCGATCCGTGCATTGCGCAAATGGTCGTTAATCACGATTTGGTCGCAACCCGAAACACAAGGCTTGCCCATACCGCGCGCAACCACGGCGGCATGTGATGTCTTGCCGCCACGACTGGTCAGGATGCCCTGTGCCTGGAAAAAACCGTGGATATCCTCCGGCTTGGTTTCCTCGCGCACCAGGATAATTTT
This sequence comes from uncultured Nitrosomonadales bacterium, assembly GCA_903892645.1. Taxonomy (GTDB): domain Bacteria; phylum Pseudomonadota; class Gammaproteobacteria; order Burkholderiales; family Gallionellaceae; genus CAITJF01. Next base: position 12,468 of record CAITJF010000109.1, read on the forward strand.
TTCGCCTGCGCGGCCACGCGCTTCGGCGGTATCGGCATCGAATACAATCTTGCCGGAGGCCGCGCCAGGCGAGGCTGGCAGGCCCTGCGCCAGCGACTTGCCATGAAAATTCGGCGCCAACTGCGGAACCAGCAACTGTTCCAATATCGCTGGCTCAACGCGCAGCAAGGCGCGTTCCTTGGAAATCAACCCCTCGTGAAACATTTCTACCGAGGTGCGCACCATGCCGCGTGCATTCATTTTGCCGTTGCGCGTTTGCAGGCAATACAGGATGCCCTTCTCGATAGTGAACTCGAAATCCTGCACCTCATGGTAATGCGACTCCAACCGGTTATGCAACGTCATCAACTGTCGGTAAATCTCCGGCATTTCCTGTTCCATTTCGGCGATGGCCTTGGGCGTGCGGATTCCCGCCACCACGTCCTCGCCTTGCGCATTGACCAGATATTCACCGTAGATCAGGTTCTCGCCCGTGCCGGGGTTGCGCGTGAAGCCCACGCCCGTGCCGGAATCGTTGCCCATATTGCCGAACACCATGGTGCAGACGCTCACCGCCGTGCCACTGGCTTGATCCTTGGTGATTTTGAACTGCCTGCGGTAATCCACCGCGCGCTTGCCCATCCATGAGCCAAACACTGCGCCTATCGCAATTTCCAACTGTTCGTAAGGGTCTTGCGGGAAAGGTTTGCCACAATGGCGTTCCACAATGGCAAGGAATTCACCTGCCAATTCCTTGAGATGTTCGACGTTTAAATCCAGATCTTCAGGCGCGCCATATTTGCGCTTGATCGCGGCCATGCGTTCGTCGAAATGCTCGTCGCTGATGTTGAGCGCGATCTTGCCGAACAACTGAATGAAGCGGCGATAAGTATCGTAGGCAAAACGCGCGTTGCCGGTTTGCTTGATCAAGCCTTGCAGTGAAGTTACGTTGAGGCCGAGATTGAGGATGGTGTCCATCATGCCCGGCATGGACATGGACGAACCGGAGCGCACCGAGACGAGCAAAGGATTCTCGCCGCTGCCGAAACCCTTGCCGGTTTTATTTTCCAGCGCCTGCATGTGCGTCTTGACAGACGCCATCAAGCCATCCGGCAGTTGATTTTTTTCCAGGTAGGCAGTGCACGCATCGGTAGTGATAGTGAAACCGGGGGGAACATTCAAACCGATCTGCGTCATCTCACACAGATTCGCACCCTTGCCGCCCAGCAACATCTTGTTCTTGCCATCACCCTGCTCGAATTCATAAATGTATTTCTTGCTATCAGTCATAACATCCCCTGTTTAATATCGCGAGTTCAAGTTTGAAGTGCAACGCCTGACTTGAAGAATACCTGACTGGGTGTTTTGTATTCAAGCCTTTTTCTGGGTCGGTTGTTCAATCGTTCCATTGCCGTAT
>CAITJF010000110.1 GCA_903892645.1 uncultured Nitrosomonadales bacterium
AACCCCACTGGGTGGTGATGGGCGACAACGACGGCGAGCAAGGCGAATACTGGGTAGTCACACCCGCCGATGCACAACGCCTAGAACGCGCCGGTTACGAAATGATTTGAACCACAAAATTTGAGGAGCACAAAAAAATGAACGCCACCGCCACCACCCTCGACAGCATCCTGACCTTGATTGCCCAAAAACACATGGACATCGAAACCCTTGAAACCCGCCACGGCGACAGTTTGGATTTCCACGACGTCGCAGTGTGGAGACTCAAGGAAGCCTTGCACGCCGCCTTCATGGCCGGCTTTGAAGCGGGCCTGCAAATGCCCAAAGCCAGCGAAGCAGAAATCGCCGCATAACACTAACCATCATCAATCGACTGGAGAATGACATGACCACTAATCTCAAACTGACCACCACACAAACCACTGTCCTCGAAGCCGCTGCCGAGCGCATCGACGGCAACATTGAGCCATTGCCAAGCAAATTGCGCGGCGGCGCTCGCACCGCTGTCATCGATGGACTGCTCGCCAAAGGACTCGTTAGCCATGACGGCGACAATTATCTGCTGACCGATGTTGGCTATGCGGCCATTGGCAGAAAACGGCCGGCTCAAGTTGGCGTAACAAATTGTGACGTCATCACCAAACAGCGTTCAGCGCCAAAGGATGTCGGCAATAACGACACCCATGATCGCCTCCAAAATCTGGAGGGCACCCTTACTATGGGTACCCCTTCCGCAATCCGCACCGGCACAAAACAAGCCACGCTAATCGCCATGCTCAAACGTCCCAATGGTGCCACGGTGAATCAGGTCATAGAGTCCACCGGATGGTTGGCGCATACCGTACGTGGCGCGATCTCCGGCGCACTCAAAAAGAAACTCGGCATGAACGTCGTTTCGGAAAAATCTCCCAGCGGCGAACGCGCCTACCGAATCGTGTGAGGGTGTGAGTTCAACTCACACCCATTGCAAGGGGCGGAACTGAATTCCGTACCCTTGTCATCGGCGATTTCACCATGGGTCTGCATACTACGCAGACCGTTTACGCACTCCAAGTACGTAACAAAACGTGCCCCCATTGATGGCGTCAAAATCCTGGACGTCATGTTGATAACTTATTCGCACAGTTCGCATTGATATGCGCACCCGCAAAGCCACGCGGTACAAGGAGTTTCGCAGCATTCGCACGATTCGCAAGGGTGAATCAGAAAATCACTCATTGTGAATCACCGCCAGTCCATACTGATCCAGTAAAATTGCAGGTTATGAACTTGCCACCCAACACATCACCTGCCGATTGCGACCGTTACTGGGACGATGCCGACTGGCTTCCGCCTTGGTATATCCTCAACCATTGGTGTCAGCAGGATGCGCCGTGTCGTCATGCAAAGCAGCAAGCGTTGCTGTCAGCCTGTGAGCGTGGCGAAGTTCATTACCAACGGCGCGATGGAAAAACTTTTGACGATCCCGTTCACGAACTGTTGGCGCGCAGCCTGTTGCTAATTGAACGTGCGAGCTTCGATGCTTGGGCCACGAAGCTGGATGGACAGAGCCCGTTGCCTGAAGCGCAAGTAATCAACACACATCGTAAACCCGTGGCGATTGTGCAGCCACCTTGGGTTAAAACGACCAGCCCATCCGCACCGGTAAATTCCACGCCGCCCCATGCCTTGCCACCACAGGTTGCGCCACAGCCTCCCGTAGAGGAGCGCAATGCTGACAGTCCAGTAAAAGGTAAGCGTTCTGCCAGTGATAAAAAACGCGATTACTTAGCGTATCCATCGGACACTGAATTACGCAAACGGGGTGTGCCGTTTGATGAAATCGTTGCAGCCTTTCCGATTGAGTCCGCCCGTCACGAAAACACAAAGTGGTGGAAAACACGCATGACCAATGTCACACGCGCCAACAAGGAGCTTGCCGTCGCGCTGGTTCAAATTGGCTTGCCCAATGTCGGCGAGAAACGATACCCCTCTTGGTGGCGTCCCGATCTGGTCGTGCGCTGGCTGGC
>CAITJF010000111.1 GCA_903892645.1 uncultured Nitrosomonadales bacterium
ATCAACGAAATGACCCTGTCATTTATTCCAAAACTGATTGGCATGTTCGGCGTACTGATTATTAGCGGCCCGTGGATGGTCAACATGATGGTGGACTATATCCAACGCCTGTTTGGCAGCATCCCTTGGCTGGTTGGCTAATTGGGGCTAGTTTTGATAATGGACTGGTCGGCAAAACAGAGACATTTATGATCAGCGTCACCAGTGCCCAGCTATCCGCTTGGCTCGCCTTGTTCATCTTTCCGTTTACGCGCATTTTGGCTTTGATCGCCAGCTCACCGGTGCTTGGCAATAAGCAGGTGCCGGCACGCGTAAAAATCGGTTTGGCGCTGTTGCTGACCGTAATTATTGCGCCAACCATCGCCACTCCGCCAGATATAGAACCGGCTTCCGCACTAGGATTTTTCGTACTGCTGCAACAATTGTTGGCCGGGCTGGCGATGGGTTTTACCATGCGTCTGATTTTTACCGCCGTGGAAATGGGTGGAGAGCTTGCCGGTATGCAAATGGGGTTGGGTTTCGCCAGCTTTTTTGACCCGCAGAACGCATCTTTCACTCCGGTCATTGCACAATTTCTCGGCATCATCGCCGCGCTCGCTTTCCTCGGCATTGACGGGCATCTTTATATGCTGTCAGCGTTGGCAGATAGTTTCCACACCTTTCCGATCAGTTCCGCTATTCCATCGGCGGTGGCACTGCATACCCTGGCTGCGTGGGGAGGCAGCATTTTCACGTACGCGCTGCAGTTGTCCATGCCGCTGATTGGCGCGCTACTGATCACCAACCTGGCGCTCGGCATCCTGACGCGTAGCGCACCGCAACTTAATATATTCGCTATCGGTTTCCCGATCACTCTGGTTGTCGGTTTCGCCGCACTGGCACTTTCACTACCCTATCTGGCACCGCTAATGGATCACATCACCCATGCCGGCCTGGACACTGTGCTACGTGCCATGCAGCAACTCGGCAAGCCATCACCTTAACGCAACAGTGCTACAAGTAATACACTTAGGGGGAATCGGGATAGCTACCCAGAGAATAGGTTAATAAAAACATCTAAGGCATATAATTAAATATTGACAGATTCATCACTTGCATAAAAGATTTCTGTGCGGCCTGCAGACCGGTTTGCTGCTGGGTTAGGTCGGTGATTGCCTTGTTGTAATCCACGTCCTGCAACAACGATAAAGCCTGTTTGTACTGCAGGCTCAAGTCATCTCCAGTAGATTTCAGGGTATCCAGTTCTTTCAAGCGCGAGCCCATTGAGGCGCGTATTGTCAATACGTTGTCCAAGCTCATGGATAATCCGTTCAGCGCACGGTTCACACCAGCGTTCAATTGCGTAGAACTCGCCACATTACCGGGAATGACGGACGTATTTAGCGTATTGATCAGATCGGAAATGGTCTTGAACGCACTCTCATTGGTGCTTGGCGTAACGGTGAATTGATCGCCATTGGCGGGAGTTCCTTGAATATCGAACTGCATACCGTCAAAACTGATAGCTTGCCCACTGTTATAAGGAGTACCAGCCGGTATCGGCACCGGCACCAACGCCCCCGGCGTAGTGTTGGTCACACCATAAGTTGTTACCCCGCCGACCACACTGAACGTCACCTGATAATTATTGCCGGTAAGCAACGCTGAATTAATCACATTACCCTGGCTGGCAATGCCGCTCCCCGCGTTCGCACCAGCAGCCTGGGTGACAAACGTCCCATTGCCATTCTTGATGCGCATGAAAATATCTGCGCCAGAATCGTTGCCTGCCAATTGCCTGTTGGCGTTCACCTGGCCTAGACGTTGCCCGTCATCGCCCATGTATTGCACGCCAGTGGCAGTATTGACGAAAGGCTGCGCCTTTCCCTGAAAACCGGAAAACAAGTAATTCCCAATGCCATCCGTGCTGTTCGCCAGTGAGATCAATTCATCCAAACGGTTTTGCAGGGTGGTGCCCATCGATTTTCTGTCTGCATTCGACATTGTCGCAGTGTTGCCCGCATTGACTGCATACGTTTGTACATCCTGCAATAATGTGGTGACCGTCTGCAGGGCACCTTCGGAGGTAGCCAGCAAATGCTGTGTCACATCAATATTTTTGGCATATTGGACGGTGGTGGCATCGGACTGCGTCAGTTCCAGCGCACGTGCGGCGGCAGCCGGATCATCTGCTGCGGTCAGCATACGCCGACCGGAAGACACCTGCTGCTGGGTATGCAGCATTTTGCTTTGTTGCTGGTTTAGCGCGTTAACATTTACATCATAAAGGGTACTCGAACTAATACGCATGGCACACCTACCTTCCTAGACTGAGCAACGTGTCGAACATGGTACTGGCGATCTGCATTGCCTTGCCCGCAGCCTGATAAGCGCGCTGGTAACGCAACAGGTTGGCCGCTTCTTCATCAAGATTTACCCCGGAGACTGCTTGCTGCGCCTGGATGGTTTGCTGCAACATGGTATCCTGCGCCGTGCTGGTCACTTGCATCTCGCGTGTCTTGTTGCCCACCTGTGTCACCAGTTGACCATATACCCCCTGATAACTGGCAGTACCACCGATCAGGGTATTCTGGGTCTGCAAGCCTCCCAATAACAATGCATTGCGATTGTCTGAAGAAGCATTGGTATTGGGGCCAACCGTAAAGGTATCGCCTACACCCGGCACTCCCGTAAGCTGTGTCGTCCAACCGTTGAAAGATAAAGTAGCACCCATATTCGGGTTATACAATGCGCCCGGCAATCCCACTAGTGTTGTCGCCGCAGTGTTATCGGTAACGGTGTAGTGGGTTGGGTCAATAAATGCCACCGTCACGTTATTCTGGATGCTTGCATTGGGAGGGGGCGGAGCATTCACCGAGCCAGCACTGATCTTTCCTGTTCCGTTATTGGTTAATGTCGCATTGGCGCGCATGGGTGCAGCAGCCGCAACCTTGGCCGGATCTGTAATGGCAACCGCAATGCTGAGCGCGCCATTCACGGTTGGGCGGATCATGAAACTGTCATTCACGACGGGGACGCCTGCAACACTAATCGTGAGACCATCCACAGTTTGTGGCAAGCCGCCAGGAATGCTGGTTACAGTATTGTCAGACAAGCGGGTCAGGGTGTAGCTGGTACCGCCGTTGAACTGCAATGAATAATCACTGCCGGTCAACGCGCTATAGCTGGAAACACTGGCGCCAACAACGGCGGCTCCGGTGTTCGAAGTGCTCTTGTTGACAACAGGTACCGGCTGAACAAAGAAGCTGCCACCCAACACGCCATTCAAGTCCTGCCCAAGCTGGTGCTGCTGATTAAATGTTCCCGCCAACCCCATGGCTACCAACCCCAGAGAGTTCTGCGCGCTATCCAGCGACTGGTTGCGGAAGTTCAAGAGCCCTCCAAGATTGCCCCCCTGAATACCACTTTGCTGCATCCGAATGACGTTTCCGCCAGCAGTGCCGTATGCTACTTCAAGCTTGGTCGGGTCATTAAGCGATGTAACGGCCTGCAAGCTGAAAGCTTGAGAACCTACCACCAGTAATTGTCCGTTCCCAATGGACAGGTTAATGCTGCCATCGTCTTGCTTAACGACGTTCGTTTTAACTTCCTGATTTATTTGCGTGATGAGCTGATCGCGCTGATCCAGTAAATCATTGGGCGGCTTGCCGCCGGCTTGGGCCGTGGCCGTCACCACGTTCTGGTTGAGTGCTGCAATCTGCTTCGCATAGCCGTTGATAGTTGTTACGCCATTCATAATCTGGTCGTTGACACTGCTGTTGATGTCGGACAACCGTTGATTCATCGACTGGAAGCGGGATGCAAGTGTCTGTGCATTGCTTAGCAGCGTTTGCCGTGCGGGTATCGACTCAGGTGCACTGGACACGCTGCTTACCGCACCGAAAAAATCCTGCAACGCAGGCGACAAGCCCGCATTCGGATCGGCCAGCATATTGTTAACTTGCTGAATTTGGGCGTAGTAGGTGTTGAGTTGCGCGGACGTTCCCTGTTCCTGGACGACCTGAGCAGAAAGAAATTGGTCGTATATCCGCTTGACCGAGCCCACATCCGAACCTTGGCCAACATAACCCGAACCGGTGAGTTGCGCCGGGCGGGCAGTCTGCACGACTTGCTGACGATTGTAACCAGGGGTATTCGCATTGGCGATGTTGTGCTCGGTCGTCGCCAGCCCTATCTGGGCCGTATTCAACGCGCTGACGCTAACACCGAAAATATCGGTTCCCATTGATTATTCCTTACCACGCAATACGCGTTTATTAAGTTATCGGCAGCCCAGTCAACTTCTTGAGTACCATTTTTTCGGGCTGGCTTCCGATTTGTGCAGCACAATCAACCTAACATACTGATGCGATTCATAACTTTTACCAATTTATCGGCGTAATTCGGATCAGTCGCATAGCCCGCACTCTGCAAAGCTTGGGCCGCTGCATGCGCCCCCCGCCCCTCCTTTATCACCCCTGCATAACGTGGATTATCGCGCAACAGGTGCGCATAATCGCTAAATGCCTCGGCGTACGAACTGTAAGCGCGGAATTTCTCCACCTGCTTGTTGGGTATGCCATCATGGTACTCTGTGGTCGTCACTTCCGCCACCTTGCCGCCCCAAGCACTACTCGCCTTGATGCCAAACAGGTTGTAACTGTTGCTGCCATCCGGCAGACGAATTTCATGCTGCCCCCAGCCGGTTTCCAGTGCTGCCTGCCCTAGCATTAATTGCGCAGGTACCCCGGTTTCACGGCTCGCCTGCAAAGCAGAGGGGGTCAAGCGCTGCACAAAATTTTGTTGAAAATTTTCACTGTATGCCGAAGGCACAGCACTAATATGGCCAGCCTGCGATGAGGATGAAACATCTGGAAGCGCCGCTGGAGCAGTAAGTGACCTGCTCAATTGCTTGACCATGGCGTCGGCCAACCCCACACCCCGGCTGGACACATTCTGTGCCATTTGCTGATCCAGCATCCCGGTAAACATCTTGGTTTGTTCGCTATCAAACATGCCGTCCTGTGGCGTGGCGTCGCGCATGCTTTTCAGCATCATGTTCATGAATACTGTCTCGAACTGTTGCGCAGCCGCCTTCAGCGCCTGATCGGGCGCCTGCTTGGCCTGCGCGCGCAGCTTATCCAAGCTTTGTGCGCTTGCCGCCAAGCTACCGGAGATGTCTGTTGGGTTAATCACTTTCTGTCAGACCAGTTAAATTATTTCCAGTTCCGCATGCAGAGCTCCCGCAGACTTCATTGCCTGCAAGATAGCCAGCAGATCCTGCGGCATCGCACCGATGGAATTCAGCGCCTTCACCACCTCATTCAGTGATACGCCCCTCTTCAGCTGAACAATATTACCCTTGTCGGTCTGGATGTCTATCGTGGACTTGCTGACCTGCATGGTTTCGCCTCCCGAAAGGGCATTGGGCTGACTGACTGTGGTTTCGGTATTGATTACCACCGTCATATTGCCGTGCGAGACCGCGCAATTGTCCAGCGTCACCGTCTGGTTCATCACCACCGAACCCGTGCGGGCATTGACAATGACGCGCGCCATGCCTTTCGCCGGGTCAATCTGCAAATTTTCGACCTGCGACAGGAAGGCCACACGCGCGCTGCCTTCCGGCGCACGCACCCGAACCATGCGGCCATCCAGCGCGGAAGCAATTTCCTTGTTCGGCGAAAGCTCCCGGTTGATCGTCTCGACAAGGCGCGTGGCCGTGGTGAAATCTGTGGTGTTCAATTCCAGATGGATATAATCGCCCTGTCCCAATACCGTCGGCACAGCACGCTCTACCGTTGCTCCGCTCGGGATGCGCCCGACATCCAAGTGGTTGACCTGCACCTTGGAACCGCCTGCTGCTGCACCTACCCCGCCGACCAGCATATTGCCCTGGGCCATCGCGTACACTTGGCCGTCTGCACCTTTCAGCGGCGTCATCACCAGTGTGCCGCCGCGCAGGCTTTTCGCGTTGCCTATTGAAGAAACAGTGACATCTATTGCCTGCCCCGGACGCGCGAACGGCGGCAGCACGGCTGTCACCGTTACCGCCGCCACATTTTTCAGTTGCAAGCTGGTATTCGGGGGCAGGGTGACACCCATTTGTGCCAGCATGGTGATGGTGCTTTGCACGGTAAAGGGCGTTTGCGTGGTCTGGTCGCCACTACCATCCAGCCCAACGACCAGACCGTAGCCGATCAACTGGTTGTCTCGCACACCCTGGATGCTGGCCAAGTCCTTGATGCGCTCGGCAGAGGCGGCAAATGATATTGCCACCATCAGTACAGCCAGAACCAGTTTTAAAATTGTGTCCATGGTTAATTCCTTTCCTAGAATGGCAACACCGAGAGGAAGACGCGTGCCAGCATGCTCATGACCGCAGACTGGTCAACATGGGTGGCATCTTTATATTCGATGTGCGCATCGGCCACCTGCGTAGATTGCACGGTATTGCTGCCGGTAATAGTGCTAGGGCTGACTACGCCGGAAAAGCGGACGTGTTCATTCGTCTGGCCGATCGCCACTTGCTTTTCCCCTCCGACCAGCAAATTTCCATTCGGCAGCACTTCGGTCACTGTGACCGTGATGGTTCCTGAAAAGGTGTTATTGCCGGCGCTGTCACTCTTGTTGGCCAGCGTGCCACTCGAGCTGCCGGTAACTCCTAACGGCCTCAGCAACATGGAACCGTATGTGACATTGCTTGTATTTGCAGCAATATTGCCACTGTGCTGCGCATTACTGCTGGATTTTTCGCTGGCTGAAGTTGTTTCAACAATATTGATGGTCAGGATATCGCCTACGTTGCGCGCATGCCTGTCCTCAAACAATGGATGCTCATTTTGCCCAGCCTGGAAAATGGTGCCGTTAAGTGGGGACGTTGCTGCTTTCTGCTCAGTTGGGCGCGCCGTCATCGGCTGATGAATGCTGGTCGAAGGAGTGTTTGCACATCCTGCCGACACCAGCAGAGCCGTTCCCATTACACTCCATAGAAAATTACGCATGATGCACCCCGCTCCGATTAAATTTGCGACAGTTTCTGCAACATCTGATCCGAGGTCGTGATCGCCTTGGAGTTGATTTCATATGCGCGTTGCGTCTGTATCATATTCACCAGCTCTTCCACCACGTTTACGTTAGAGGTTTCCACATAGCCCTGATTTATCAGCCCAGCACCATTGGTGCCCGGCACATTGGTATTGGGTGTGCCGGACGAACCGGTTTCCACATACAGATTCTCACCCTGGCTTTGCAAACCGGCCGGATTGACGAAGGTAGCCAGTTGCAGGCTGCCGATCTGCACCGGGGTGGCCACCCCAGGTTGTGTGACTGACACCGTGCCATCGCGAGCTATGGTCACGCTGGTTGAATTGGGTGGTATGGTCAGGGCCGGTTGCACCGGGAAACCACTGGAGGTCACCAATTGCCCCTGGCTATCGGTCTGAAACGAACCATCGCGCGTGTACGCTGTGGTGCCATCCGGCATCAGTATCTGAAAAAAACCCGCGCCGTTAATCGCCACGTCGAGATTGTTGCTGCTCTGCTGCAGGTTACCCTGGGTATGAATACGTTCGGAAGCAATCGGGCGCACTCCGGTGCCGATCTGCAAGCCGGAAGGAATCTGGGTCTGCTGGGAAGACTGTGCGCCGGGCTGGCGTATGGTCTGGTACAGCAAATCCTCGAACACCGCGCGCGAACGCTTGAAGCCAGTCGTGCTGACGTTCGCCAGATTGTTGGCAATCACGTCCATCTGGGTCTGCTGCGCTTCCAGCCCGGTTTTGGAAATCCACAAGGAACGTATCATGATTATTACCCTTTCAAAACAAACTCAGTTAAAGACCCATCAACCATTGATACTGAGCAAGGTGCTTGCTTGCTTCGCATTGGCGTCGGCGCTCTGCAACATCTTCATCTGCATATCGAACTGCCGCGCCAGCGAAATCATGTTCACCATCGCCTCTACCGTATTCACGTTGCTGCTTTCCAGGCTGCCGGACGCCAACGTGACGGCAGCATCGGCCTCGGCAGCATTGCCGTCCCTAGTGCGGAACAACCCGTCATCACCCCGCACCATCTGGCTCTCCGGTGGATTCACCAGCTTGACGCGCCCCACTACCACAACCTGACTGGGCTTGGATCCGCTGGGTACGGTGGAAATGGTTCCATCCTTGGCTACACTGACCTCGGTATCCGCCGGGATGGTGATCGGGCCTGCATCGCCTGCCACATTCAGCCCTGCACGGGTTTGCAAAACGCCCTCTGGTGTAATCTGAAAACTGCCGTTACGGGTATAGGCTTCGCTGCCATCTTCCAGTTGCACGGCAATCCAGCCTTGACCCTGCACCGCCACATCCAGATTGCGCCCGGTAGACTGCATGATCCCCGGTGTAAAATCGGCGCCAGCGGTGGAGTCCACCACGAAAGCGCGCGTCGGCAAACCTTCGCCGACCAGCGGCACGGCACGGAACGTATTGATAGCGGCGCGATAGCCAGGAGTGTTGGTGTTGGACAAATTCTGCGCCACTGCTGCCTGCTGCTGCAGCACATGCGAAGCTCCGGTCATCGCGGTATAAATTAACCTGTCCATTGTCTTCTCCTCAGTACCTAGCTCTCAACTCTATTACCTCAAGTTCACCAGCGTTTGCATCACCGCATCCTGCGTCTTGATGGTCTGCGCGTTGGCCTGATACACACGCTGCGCCGTGATCATGTTAACCAGCTCAGCCGTCAAGTCCACGTTGGAATCCTCTACCGAAGCCGTCTGTAGTACGCCATTGATACCCGAGCCTGGCGCACCCGTTACCGCCGCACCAGAAGCACCAGTTGCAGCCCATACATTATCTCCAAGCGGCTGCAAGCCCTGGTTGTTGGGAAAGGTCGCCAGCGCTACTTGGCCCAAAGCCTTGGTCAGGCCATTGGAGTACCGCCCCACAATAGTGCCATCCGCTGAAGTACTGAAACCAGCCAATGTTCCTGATGTGTTACCATTTTGCGTCAACTTGGTAACCCCGAATGACGCCCCAAATTGTGTTGTGGCCGTAAAATCAAATGTAAACGTCTGGGCTGTGGCTCCGGGAGGCGTAAAAGCAGGAACGGCTGGTGCGCCAGCAAGATATGTTCCGTTGGTGTTAAATGTCACCGTTCCCGATGCTGTCCACGGTGCGGGGAAAACGGGAGCAGGATTAGGAGAAAGATAAGTAGGGGGAGCCGTTACCGGTGCAGTCGGGTCACTCACCGTCGTATAAACATCCCACGTATTCGCCGCAGTCTTTCGGAAATACATCGAGCTCAACTGTGCATTTCCCAAGCTGTCATAAGTCGTTGTTGAAGTCGAGCTATTGAATGAGAGTGTATTGGTCGGATCGAACGCGACGCCGGGCACTGGCATACGCGAGTCCAGATTCAAACCAACCGTAAGAGTGCTGGTTGGAGTGGGGGTGATACTGGCTGTAGAAATTTGCAGAGGCGATGTGGCGCCGTTGGATGCAACAACGCCAGCCGCGCTGGCTGGCCAACCCATCAAATTTTTTGCCGTACTGCTGACGATAAAACCGTTTTTATCCACTTGAAACTGGCCATTCCGGCTGTAGCCAATTCCATTCACCCCTTGCAAAACAAAAAATCCCGGACCGTTTACTGCCATATCCAGCGGATTATTGGTTACGCTGATATTCCCCTGTGTAAATTGTTGCGCAACCGTCGCAAGCTTGGCGCCAATCCCGATCTGCGACGTGCCCGCCCCGCCCAATGAAGCCGCGAAAACATCGGCGAACTGAGCCTGCGATTGCTTGAACCCCACCGTGCTGGCATTTGCCACGTTGTTGCCGATCACTTCCAATCCCTTGGAAGCTGCATTTAATCCACTCAATCCCTGTGTAAAGCTCATGGCATTCTCCTTGTGTTAGTGTCAACCGTCCACCCTCTTCAGAGGGTGGCGGCTTACCGGGTTCTTACATGACTTGTTTAATCGCAGACAGGGCGAACCCGCCCAACTGCCCTACATCCAGAGTAGCTCCCTGCGCTCCCGGAGTTACAGCATTCACCATACCGAAGGCCAGAGTGGAGGCATCCGTCTTGGCGCCAGCCAGCACTGCTTCCACCGTAAACTTGTAGGAACCATTTGCGGCCGTCGTACCCATATCGGTTTGCCCATCCCATGCAAATGGCAACACCCCGGCACTCTGTGCGCCCAGTTGCATGGTATGCACAATTTTGCCTGCGGCATCCTGTATGGTTACCTTAAGGTTGTCGGCCGGTTGCGTCAGCTCCACCCCGCCGAGCGCTTGGCCATTAGCCAAGTTTATAGCGGAGCCGGGAACCAGAACGCCATGCCCGATCATGCCGGTGGCCGACACGGATTGGCTCATTGACATGCTGTTGCTCAATGCTTGCAGGGTTGAATTCAGCTTGTCTATGCCACTCACCGTACTGAGCTGCGCCATTTGTGAAGTGACCTGCGCATTATCCAGAGGGTTTAGCGGATCCTGATTTTTCATCTGCGTGACTAGCAGCTTGAGGAACCTGTCCTGCGTTTCGCTGGCGCTACTGGCGCTGGTAGCGGAGCTTTTTGCGGTATTCAGCGAGCTAATCAGCGCGGCGGCAGATCCGGCATCTTGGGTTGCGTTAACCATGGCTTATCCTTTCTTTAATAATTAACCTATTATTTCTTTACTGACCTATGGTCAAGGTCTTGAGCAACAGGCTCTTGGAAGTATTCATCACCTCCACATTGTTCTGGTAGGAGCGCGAGGAAGAAATCATGTTTACCATCTCTTCCACCACATTGACATTGGGCAATGTGACATAGCCCTGCTCATTGGCCATGGGATGTTTAGGATCGTATACCGTTTTCATCGGCGAGGCATCTTCTACCACCGCCGCCACTTTTACGCCCACACCTCCCTGCCCATCCATCGGCGTGGTGCTGAATACCACCTGCTTGGCGCGATATGGCTTTCCATCCGGGCCGGTCGTGCTGTCGGCGTTGGCAAGATTGCTCGCCACCACATTAAGCCTCTGCGACTGCGCTGTCATGGCGGAGCCGGCGATATTAAAAATGTTAAATAATGACATGATGATTACCCCTGTAAAGCCATTAACACGTCTTTGACCTGATCGCTGACAAACTTCACGCTGGCCTCATAGCGCAATGCGTTGTCGGCAAATTGCGCACGCTCGACATCCATGTCCACCGTATTGCCATCCGCGCTCGGCTGCAATACGTTGCGGTACATCACTGGCGCCCCCATCACGCTTTCGCCCGCTGTGCCGCCCAAATGACGCGACGAGGTGCCGGTCAGCGGCAAATTTGCCGTAGTGCCAGACAGCGCACCTTGCAAAGCGCTGGCGAAATCAATATCCTTGGCCTTGTAGTTCGGCGTGTCGGCATTGGCGATATTGGACGCGAGCAACTCCTGGCGCGCCGCGCGCAAACTCAACGCGGTCTGGTGAAATTTTAGGGCTTCGTCGATTCTGCTAGTCATGTTTATCTCCTGCCTTGCTTAATCCACTACTCAGATGACGCACATACTAAACACCAGGCTGGTTTGGCTATTGCCCGATTAAGAGCAAAAACCCATCTTATTTCCCGCTTTAAAAGGCTTCCCTTGTGGCGGCAGCGAGCCGACAATACGGGCATGAAAAACCTCTGTTCCCCGCTTTTACCCATCCTGCTATTGCTCTCGCTACCCGCTTGGGCAGGCGCGCAACAAAACCATGCCGAGATCCGCGCCGCTGTTGAAACCTTTGTGCGCGCACAAACATCGGCCCTGCCAGGCCAAGTTACCGTCAAGGTAGGTGAAATAGACCGGCGTATCGCGCTGCCTGTTTGCTTGGAGCTGGAAGTATTTCTGCCTCCCGGCGGTCAACTGCTCGGTAACGGCACTGTGGGCGTGCGCTGTCCTGCTGACAAAAAAGCTTGGAAGCTGTTCGTGCCGGTGCATGTCACATGCATCACAAATCTGCTCATCGCCAACAAGCCATTGCAACAGGGGCAGGTACTGCGCGCCGAAGACCTCGCCAGCCAAGGCGGCGAACTGGCGCAAACAGGCATCCTCACCGACCCAGTACAGGCTGTCGGCAAAATACTCAAATACAGTATTGGCGCGGGTCAGGTATTAAAGCAGGACATGCTGCGCGCACCCTACGCGGTAATGCAAGGACAAACGGTACAGCTACAGGTTGAAGGGGCAGGTTTCAGGATACACTCCGAAGGCCATGCGCTTAACAACGCGGCAGAAGGACAGTCTGTGCGGGTTCGGGTGTCATCCGATCAAGTGGTGAGCGGCACGGCGCATTCGGACGGAACCGTCGAGGTGCGCCCATAACCTCTCGGTTTACCGCGCACCGTATTGCGCGGAGAGATGCACTAGTGTATAAAAGTCGGATGCTGCCCTAAAGTTTTGTGTTTGGCTGCCGATGATTAAAACCAATCGAACCAGCAAAAAGGTGATGCCCGTGAAAGTAGAAAAACCCAGCAAGCCGTTGCCAGCCACCCCCGTTGCTGAGGGACGTGCGCGTGCATCCGTTGCAAAGCCTGTGGGCGATACACAGCCCACTGGCGCCACCAGTGTGCACCTGGGCGCAACTGCTGAGCAACTACGCAGCATGGAAAACGGCATGGCGAACACACCGCTGGTAAATGCGGCAAAAGTCGCAGAAATCAAACAAGCCATCAGCGAGGGGCGCTTTCAGGTTAATTCCGGCGTGGTGGCAGATGGCTTAATCAGGTCGGTAACTGATTTAATCAACTCACACAAAGCCTGAATACCTGATGGGCAAGAATACCCCGGCAACCGCTACGGTAGATTTTACCTCCCGTCTGCATACCGAGCGTGATGCGTTGAAAGAATTTATCACGCTGCTCGAATCTGAGCAGCAGGCATTGATCAGCGGAAATACCGAGCAATTGTTGGCGCTGGCTGACAGCAAGCTTTTGGCAGCGCATGGGTTAAGCAAATTGGCAAATGCGCGCAATGATGGATTGCACGCGCGCGCAGGGAAAGCTGAGCTTAGTGGCATGACAGCCTGGTTGCAGGCTAATGCCGCAAATAGCCTGCCGGTATGGCATGACATCCTGCAACTGGCCGAGCAGGCACAACAACTGAACCGCACCAACGGATTATTGATCCAGACCAAGCTGCGACATAACCAGCAGGCGCTGATGGTACTGCAAAACGCCGCTCACAGCACCAACGGCTTATACGGGCCGGATGGACAGCCTAACTTGTCAGCATCTGGTCGTACTCTGGGCAGCGTCTAAGGAATAAGATTTATTGCGCAGGATGTTGCGCCAAGCGCTCGGCTCCGGGTACCAGGATAGTGACCGTGACTCGACGATTGCGGGCGCGTCCATCGGGCGTATCGTTGGATGCGACCGGAAGGTTATCGGCGGAACCCACTGCTGTCAGGCGCGTTGCCGTTACCCCATGCTGGATGAACAAATGCACTACGCTGCTGGCGCGTGCCGATGACAACTCCCAATTGGATGGAAACTGCGGAGTATTGATGGGGGTGCTATCGGTATGCCCTTCAACCTCAATGGCCTGATCGCTCTGCACCAGTACCTGAGCTACTTCGGCAAGAATGTTTGTCGCATTATCTTGCAACCCCGCTTCACCCTCCTTGAATAGCGCACTGGCATTTATTTCCAGCTCGACGCCTCGTTTGGTGGTGGTGACGTTGACTTGGCCATTTTTCACCAAATGCGCCATGACCCGATTGAGGTTTTTGGCGACAACTTGCATAAATTCCTGTTGTTTGCGCTGCCGTTCCTCGGCCTGCCTGTAGTTCCTCCGATCCACCAACGACTTCAGCAATGACTCTTGCTCGCTGAGCGTTACGATGGCTTCCGATTTTGCACCCCCTTGATTGCCGAACGCAGTAATCATTGACGCACTGAATACCTTGTATTTGCCCTCGTTTACCGATGAAATGGCATACATCACCACGAAAAATGCAAACAAAAGGGTTATGAAGTCGGCATATGAGATTAGCCAACGTTCGTGGTTCTCGTAGTCGTAGCGTCTCGACTGGCGTGGGCGCGCCATATCAGAAAATATATCCCTGCAACTTGTTTTCGATGAGGCGTGGATTATCTCCACTGGCAATGGCTACCAGTCCGTCCACCAGAATTTCGCGCATCACCATCTGATGTGTGATCAATACCTTCAGCTTGCCGGATATGGGCAGGAAAACCAGGTTTGCGAGGCCCACACCGTAGATGGTGGAAATGAACGCAACCGCAATGCCTGCACCCAGCTTGGCAGGTTCGCTCAAGTTCTGCATGACCTGAACCAAGCCAAGCACTGCCCCCAAAATCCCAATGGTAGGAGAATAACCTGCTGCCGACTCCCATACCCTGGCACATTGGAAGTGCAATTGCTCATACGTTTGCATATCCACTTCCAGCACTTCACGGATTTTTTCTGCGCTGTTACCATCTACCAATAATCGCAGCCCCTTTTTTACAAAGGGATCACGGCTTGTAGCGATTTGTGACTCCAGCGCCAATATCCCGTCTTTGCGTGCCAAACTGCTCCATGCAGTAATCTGGAACACCAATTTCCCTGGGGATAACTGCGGCGTGATAAACACCCAGCTCCCCATCCTGATTCCTGTCACAAAAATATTAAACGGGCATTGCAGCATTACCGCACCCAGCGTACCGCCACACACGATGAGGAAGGCTGCGCCCTGAAACAGGATGGAAACCGCCCCACCTTCGATCCATTGCCCACCGAGAATGCCGCCTATGCCAATCAACAAGCCGGCGAAGCTTAGCTTGTCCATCATCAATATCCCTTCAATAGACTGCGCAAGCGGCCTACGGCTTGGCTGTGCAGCTGGCATACGCGCGATTCGCTCACACCCATCACTTCACCAATTTCGCGCAAGTTCATTTCCTGCTCGTAATGCATGCCCATTAACATGCGTTCGCGTTCCGGCAGGTTATCGATCGCCTTGATCAGCGCATCGCGGAAATGCTCATCCTGCAACAATGCAAGAGGATCAGCATCGCCATCAATATCATAGCGATCAAAGAAATCCTCGTCGCCTTCGTTATGAAAATCCTCGTAATACATCAGTTGCGCGCCGCGCGACTCGAACAGCATCTGCTGGTATTCTGTGAGCGGCATACCCAGCTCCCTGGCAATTTCCGTCTCACTCGGCAGCATGCCAAGACGCTGCTGTAATTGGCTCATCGCCGCCTCGATGCGGCGCATGTCGCGGCGCAGGCTGCGCGGCATCCAGTCGGCTTGGCGCAGTTCGTCCAGCATTGCGCCACGGATGCGTTGGGCGGCAAAAGTCTCAAACTGCGCGCCGCGCAATTCATCATATCGCCCGGCGGCCTCAAGCAGGCCTATCATGCCAGCCTGGATGATGTCATCCACCGACACGCTGCTGGGCAGTCGCGCCATCAAGTGATGCGCTATACGCTTGACCAGCGGCGCATGTTCCTTGAGGCACTGCTCTTTGTCACTTAGCCCATTTGCGGTGTACATAATGCTCATTTAATTTACAAGCGCCACATTTTGCGGACATACCTGCCGCATCAATCTTTGCACCACATCGGGCAACCCCTTGGTTCCCTCGTTTCCGGCAGCAGGCAGCAACATCAAGTCGCGTCCCAATTCGCAAAATGCCAGCGCAGCTGGTGCAGTCGGAAATGCCTCAACCACAGGACGGCACAATTGTGTCGCACGTTTAAGTTTCTCATCAATCGGAATATAGCCCAGATATTCTACACGCACATTCAAATGATGGCGTGCCACCTGCGCCACATTGCCAAATACGACCCGCGCTTCGCGCTCGTCACGCACCTTGTTGACCAGAATCTCGAAGTTCTGCCGCCCATCCTGCATAGCCAAGCGCTTGATCATGGCATAGCTTTCGGTAATGGCGGAAGCATTGGCATTTAGCACCAGCAACAGTGGCTGGTCAGGCGCCAAACCGGCAGAAACGTAGTTCCCCTCGCATGCCGCAGCATCCACCAGCACTACATCAACACCATGCGACGCCTCAGCCAAGCACTTCAGCAAATGTTCGCGCTCCGTCGGGGATAATTTTGGCAGCGCCTGGATAGCGCGCGCTGCTGGCAGTATGCGCACGCCCTGCCGGGCGTGCAGCACGATCTCACGCCACGATTTGTCGCGCCGTACGGCATTCAGTAAATCATAGCGTGGCTTGAGCGCCAGCATGTTAGCCACATTGTCATGCGACAGGTTCTCATCCAGCACCAGCACTTCCTTGCCGGCTTGCGCCAATACGGTTGCCAGATTCACCACCACGCTGGTCGCACCCAAGCCGGTTCGCGCAGCAGCCACCGTAACCACGCGCGTTGAAGCTTGCACCATGAGACGGCGCAACCCTTCTGCTTGGTCGGTTATGCGTTCAGATAGCATAATTTTCCCGAGCCCCGGATACTGCGCCCAACCCCGCCATCAGCGCAGGAAACTCCATCTCTTGCAAGGCAAGCGGAGCTGCTTTGGCAGATGGCTTGAATACGCGATGCAGCAAATATTCCAAGTTAACTTCCTGCAAATCCTCCGGTACGCGCTGTCCGTTGGTGACGTAATGCAACGCCAGCTTATAGCGCACGGCCACATCCAGCACCGTACCCAAAGTCACCGCCTCGTCCAGCTTGGTGGGAATGCAGCCGATTACGCCGGCGCCGTGGTACATACGCACCACATCATCCAGGGTGTCGCCGCTGCTGGTGGCATTAAGCAGCAACAGGCGCTGCACTCCGGTTGCATTGAACATCTCGGTCTGTGCAGCCACACGCTTGTCCCGCTGTCCCATGCCTATGGTATCGATCAGCACCAGATGCTTGTGTTTCAGCGCCGACAGGGTGAGGCGCAAATCTTCGGTATCGCGTACCGCATGCACCGCCACACCGAGTATCTTGCCGTAAATACGCAGCTGCTCATGTGCGCCGATACGATAGCTATCGGTGGTAATCAACGCCACCTTGTCGGCGCCGTAGCGCACTACTGCGCGTGCCGCCAGCTTGGCCGTGGTAGTGGTCTTGCCGACACCGGTAGGGCCGATGAGCGCATACATCCCGCCACGCACCACGACATCCTCTTCTTGCGTGGCAACGCGCAGATTATGTCTTAATACCTTGTGCGCCCAAAAAGAATCGGCATTTGTGGGCATTTTGTCGAGCAACTGGCGCGACAGCGCCGGGCTGAATCCGGCATTGAGCAAATCGCGCAACATACGCGTACGTTGCGGGTCGCGCTGCTGCATGTCAGACCAGGACATGCAGGCAATCTGTTCCTGCATCATATCGCGCATGGATTTGATCTCGCTGAGAATGCCTTGCTGTTCCAATGCGGTAGCTGGCGCAGGTGCGGGGGTGGCAGGCTTTTGCGTAGCGGCAGGCTGCCGTGCTGACACTCGCCCAATTGGTTCTGGTGCTCGCTCCTGTGTTAACCCGGCAAAATCGACACTAGCCAATGCCATGATTTCGACACCATCATCCACCTTGCGGTTAGACAGGATAACTGCATCCGCGCCAAGTTCAGTGCGTACCCGTTGCAATGCTTCGCGTGACGTTTTTGCCACAAACTTTTTCATATTCATGCTCTCCCCCCAACCATTGATGTCACCCGTACCGCCTTGAAGCCGGGCACTTCTTCATGCGAAATAACCTTAAGCTGTGGCAATGCACGCTTCAGGAAGCGCGCCAGCAAATCGCGTAACTGCCCCGGCACCAGCAGCACCGTGGGCAAGCCTAATTGTTCCTGCGCCTGTGCCGCACTACGCGCTTCGCGCAGCAGCGTGTCGGCCAATCCCGGTTCGATGGCCTGATTGCCGCCACCCGCCTGCATGGCCTGCATCAAGACGTATTCCAGCTCCTTATCCATGCCGATAACCTGCAACTCCTGCGCAGATGGGTAGAACTGCTGCACGATGGCCGCGCCCAGTGCCACCCGCACCAACCCGGTGAGCTGATACGCATCCTGGGTCTGTGCGGCGTACTCCGCCAGTGTTTCCAGTATGGTGCGCATATCACGGATGTGCATTCCCTCATCGAGCAAGTTCTGCAAAACTTTCTGCACCGTGGAAAGAGGCAGCAACTTGGGTATCAGATCCTCGGTAAGCTTGGGTGCAAACTTGGCGAGATGATCCAGTAACTGCTGTAATTCCTGGCGGCCCAGCAGTTCAGCGGCGTGGGTATGGATGAGATGGCTCAAGTGTGTGGCGATGACAGTGCTGGTATCCACCACGGTGTAACCCATCGCTTGTGCCTGCTCGCGCATCGTCGTTTCCACCCATACGGCGGCCAAGCCGAACGCCGGGTCACGCGTCTGCACGCCAGATAACGTACCGCTGGCATTGCCTGGATTAATGGCCAGAAGCATATTGGGAAAGGCTTCACCCGCGCCGATTTCCGCCCCCTTCAGGGTAATACGGTAAGCATTCGGCCGCAGGTCGAGATTGTCGCGGATATGTATTGCAGGCGGCAGAAAGCCGATGTCCTGGGTGAATTTTTTGCGTATACCCTTGATGCGACGCAACAGATCACCATCCTGCGCCTTGTCCACCAGCGCGATGAGGCGGTAGCCGACCTCCAGCCCCAGCACATCCACCTGCGCCACATCTTCCCAACTGGCCTCAGGAGCTTCCATTGCTGCCGGTGCAATAATGCCTTCCGCTTCAGGTTTTTCGGCTGCCTGTTTGGCGCGCTGCATAATAAAGTAGGTCAGGCCACCCAGCCCGGCGGCCAGCAGCAGGAAGGCGAAGTGTGGCATACCGGGAATGAGTCCCATCATGCCGATAATTCCCGCGGTCAACATGAGCACCTGCGGCTGGTTGAACAACTGCCCCACCATCTGCTGGCCGATATTCTCTTCGGTGGAGACGCGGCTCACCACCAGGCCGGCGGCGGTGGAAATCACCAATGCCGGGATTTGCGCGACCAGGCCATCACCGA
The DNA here is from genome assembly GCA_903892645.1 of uncultured Nitrosomonadales bacterium. GTDB lineage: Bacteria > Pseudomonadota > Gammaproteobacteria > Burkholderiales > Gallionellaceae > CAITJF01. The sequence goes on from CAITJF010000111.1 coordinate 18,923, forward strand.
TGGCCAGCAAAGTGTAGTTTTGTGCGGCAGCGGCAATATCCATATTGTGCTGCACCACCCCCACGATCAAACCGCCGAACACGTTGATCAACATGATCATGATGCCAGCCACCGCGTCGCCGCGCACGAACTTGCTGGCACCGTCCATGGAACCGTAAAAATCCGCTTCCTGCGCAATATTGGCGCGACGGCGGCGCGCCTCGTCCTCACCGATTAGGCCGGCGTTGAGGTCGGCATCGATCGCCATCTGCTTGCCGGGCATCGCATCCAGGGTGAAACGTGCGCCCACTTCGGCGATACGCCCCGCACCCTTGGTGATCACCACGAAGTTGATCACCACCAGAATGGCGAACACCACAATACCGACGGCGTAATTGCCGCCCACCAGGAAATGGCCGAATGACTCGATCACCTTGCCTGCGGCAGCCGGGCCGGTATGGCCTTGCAGCAGCACCACACGGGTGGAAGCCACATTGAGCGACAAACGCAACAGCGTAGTGATCAGCAGCACCGTGGGAAATACGGAAAATTCCAAGGCTTTGGTGGTGTTCATGCTCACCAGCAGCACTATGACGGCGAGCGCGATATTGAAAGTAAACAGGATATCGAGCAACATGGGCGGCAGCGGCAGCACCATCATTGCCAATATCATCACGATTAGCACCGGTCCGGCCAGACTGCGCAAACCCGCGCGCTTGATTAAATTTTGTATGGCCAATAGCAGGTTCATGATGCATTCCCTTCATTAGAATTCTGAGCCGCAGGATCAAGCTGCGGCGGCACCGGCAAATCGCGCGGCTCTTCCGGCATGGCGCCGCCCACCTTCTGGCAACGGCGCAATTGGTAGACATAGGCCAGCACTTCCGCCACGGCGGTATATAACGCCTCCGGAATGGTTTGTCCCAGCTCGGTATGCTTGTGCAAGGCACGCGCCAGCGGCGGCGCTTCGAGGATGGGCACATTATTCGCGATGGCGATCTCGCGGATGCGCGCGGCGAGGAAATGCGAGCCCTTGGCCACCACCACGGGGGCTTTCATACCACCCTCGCTATAACGCAATGCCACGGCATAATGCGTCGGGTTGGTAACCACCACATCGGCGGTCGGGATTTCCGCCATCATGCGGCGGCGCGCCATTTCACGCTGCATGCTGCGGATACGTCCCTTGACCTGCGGATCACCCTCGGTTTCCCTGGCTTCCTGGCGCACTTCTTCCTTGGTCATCTTCAACTTGCTGTTGTGTTCCCACAACTGGAACGGCACATCCACCGCCACGATCAGCAACATGCCGCCCATGATGGCGGCGAAACTCATCCACAACAGATACCCAAGATGGGGTATGGAATTGGCTGCGGGTTGCGCTACCAGCAGCATCACCGCATCCTTGTTGTGCCAGACCGCCCACGCACCACCCACGCCCACTATCAGGGATTTGCCGATGGCCTTGGCCAGCTCGACCAGGCCATGGGTCGAGAACATGCGGCCGATGCCGGTGAGCGGATTGAGTTTTGAAAAATTAGGTTGTAACGGCTTCACGCTGAACATCCAGCCGTTAAGCAACAAAGGGGATAGCGCTGCGGTGGCAAGCAACAACAGCAAAAATGGTAAAAAAACCACCAAGGTCTCCAGTGACAAGGTATACAAGCGCGGCAACAGCAAATCGGAATGGAATGCCAGCTTGGTATCAAGGGTAAGGCCGTCACGCAACAGTTTGGTCAGTTGCGCAGACAGCGTGGAACCCATCGTCCACAGTCCGGCGCCACCCGCCAACAGCACGGCAAATGTGGATAGTTCGCGCGAGCGCGCTACCTGGCCTTCTTCACGTGCCTGATCCAAGCGCCGCTGTGAGGGCTGTTCCGTTCGTTCGAGATCGCTATCTTCCGCCATGACTTACTCCTCTGGTCATGGCAATTATCAACAATCAAGGGGAAATCAATAGGGGAAATAAGGCGGGGTTTCCGGTGCAATTCGCCCTATTCGGGTGAATCGGGTGTGGCGGTCTTGTTCAGTTTATGTATTCAAAGTAGCTGTAGGTGAGAGATTAAAACAAACCAGCACCTCTGAGCCATTGCCCAGGAATTGCACGGAGCTGCACAATTTACTCAGTAATACGATCCCTCGCCCGTGGCGTTGCGTCTCGGTGGCGGGCAATTTTCCCATATGCTGATAATCGAATCCATTGCCGCTGTCACGCATGCGGATTTTCAGCTGCATCCCGCCTCCGGCATATACTATTTTTTCCAGCTTTATATCTATCTGCCCTAGCCGCACGCTGGCCAAGCGATTGGCACGCTCGTCAAAGTATTTGTCCATGCCATCCGGGTGGTGTTTCAAGGTAGAATCCAGCTTTAGCAAGCCGTGATCCAGGGCATTATTGAACAATTCGGACAGAATCAGGAATATCTCGCTCTTGCGCTTACTGTCGTTTTCGATCTGATTAACCACATCCAGCAACAGGGGCACCACATCCATATTTTTGATTTGTGGCATGGATAATGAGAGAGAATTGCCAAGCAGTTTGCCCCTGTTCTTGCCCCTGTTCTTGCCCCTGTTCTTGCCCTTGTTCTTGCCCTTGTTCTTGCCCCTGCTTCTGTTCTTGTACGCACTGCACCATCATTATTGCAATATCGTCATTGGCAGACACTCTGCCAATGGAAAATTCATCAATGGCTGCTTTCAAATTCTGCCAGCAATCTGGAAATGCCGAGGAACGGGCCACCTGCAACAATCGCTGCAGGCCGAATTGCTCGCCATTCGGGTTCTCCAACTCGATTACACCTTTCGAGAACAGGAGCAAGCCGCAATTATCATCCAGGCAAGAATAGTGCTCTACCGTGGCATCAAATTGATCAGCCGACAAAATGCCCAAGGCGAGGTGGCGAGGGCTGAACTGGTAAGTCTGCTTGCCATTGGAATTCAACATCACTGGCGGCGGGCAGCCGCCGTTCCAGACTTTGACCATCCGGTCAGCCGGATCAATGGAAACTAGAATGGCCGCAACAAAATGGCTAACTGTGAGGGAATACCGTACTTTGCTGTTCATTTCCCTGGCAACAGCGGAGATGTCAAAGCCTTTCTCGGTCATGGAATAAAACGTTTGTATCGCCGGCATACCGGCAAGCGCTGCAGACAAACCATGTCCGGTGCTGTCCGCCAGCATCACATGCAACTGCCCACCCGGGGTGCGCGCCACTGCGATCAGGTCGCCACAGAAGTTGTCCGCAGATTTCAGGTAAAACTGAACCGCGTGGTCATGCAGCTTGTCTAGCGCAATCAATTGCTGCATGTAACCCAGCGCGATGCGCTGATCTTCCTCATTGCGCGCATGGTAATCCTGCAGCAATTGGTTCTGTTCGACCAACTGCCGGGCAAGGCGCGAGCGCTCACGCAAGGAATTGATCTTGGCCTGCAGAATCCTGAAATCAACCGGCTTGAGCAGGTATTCGTCACCACCGGCCTCAATGCCACGCACAATGTCACCCGTCTGTTCCGCCACGGTAACAAAAATGATCGGCAACCACCCCACGGCAATGCGGCGCATTTCACGCACTGTCTCGTAGCCACCGATGCCAGGCATCATGACGTCCATCAGGACCATATCCGGTAGCTGCTGCCGAAATATATCCAGCGCTTCTTCGCCGCTGTTTGCCGGCACCACCTTATGCCCCATCCTGCCCAGCATGGTGGACAGCACCAGAATATTTTCCGGCGTATCATCCACCACCAGAATATTCAGGCTTTCTGCCACCGCTGGCATAAGGTCAGCTGCCAAGTTCATGCGTCTTGGTTTAGCGGATAGTAAACAGTTTTTTGAAGTTGGCGATGTCGAGAATCTGCAGCAAGGTGGCACTTGGCCGCACTAGCAAGACAGACTTGCCCTCTGCCTCCGCACGTTCCCGCAACAACAGCAGCATGCCCAGAGCAGAACTGTCCAGATAGTCCACGCCAGCCAGGTTGATCTCTATGCTGGAAATATTTTTTTGCTGCAACAGGGAATCGTAAGCCTCCTTGAAGGAACGATGCGCGTTAAAGTCGAATCTCCCACTCATGTGCAGGGTTGCAACCGGCCCAGATGTTGATGCGTTGATATTCATGCTGCTCTCCTTTTTTGTTCCAGATTAATAAAACTCTATACCCGATTGCCTGAGCCGCCACTTTTTCTCAGCCTATCCAATACCCGCTGTGCCATATCCTGTATGGGGACGATCTCGTCCACCGCACCCACTGCAATCGCTTCGCGCGGCATTCCGAATACCACACAGGTCGCCTCATCCTGGGCTAAGTTATAAGCGCCTGCCTGGCGCATCTCCAACATGCCGACTGCTCCATCTTTGCCCATGCCGGTGAGCATTACGCCGGTGACATTTTTTCCGGCACACTGCGCAGCGGAACGGAACAGCACCTCCACCGAAGGGCGATGATGGTTGACCGGCGCGGCCTGGCTAAGCTCGGTCATGTAATTTGCCCCGCTACGTTTGAGCAACAAATGCGAATGCCCCGGTGCAATATAGGCATGTCCCGGCAATACTCGCTCTTTACCCTCCGCCTCCGTTACGCGAATTTTGCACAAACCATCCAGGCGGTTGGCAAAGGATTTGGTGAACGCCTCCGGCATGTGCTGTGCGATCAAGATACCCGGTGCATCCGGTGGCATGCGGATGAGGAATTCCTTGATAGCCTCGGTGCCACCGGTGGATGAGCCTACCACAATAATTTTTTCAGTCGTTGTGATGCGATTGCCCAACGCGGGCAATGCTTCGCGTGCCTGTTGTATCGTCGCGCTACGGGGCGCCACATGCGCTTTGAATGCCCCCCTGATTTTTTCCGCGATCTCGTCGCCATAACTCTGCAAGCCATCGACGATACCCATCTTGGGTTTGGCCACAAAATCAATCGCTCCCAGCTCCAGTGCGCGCAATGCTGCATCCGAGCCGCGCTCGGTCAAGCTGGAAATCATCAGCACCGGCATGGGGCGCAGGCGCATCAATTTTTCCAGGAAAGTCAGCCCGTCCATCTCGGGCATTTCCACGTCCAGCGTCAACACGTCCGGATTAAGCGTCTTGATCATCTCCCGTGCCTGTAGCGGGTTCGATGCGGCGCCCACCGCCTCCATATCCGGGTAGCTATTGATGACCTCCTTGAGAATACTGCGGATCAGTGCCGAATCGTCAATGATCAGCACCTTGATCTTGCGCGCCGGAACAGTATTTACATTATTCATTAAAATAGCTCCACATCGCCTTGCACATCGGCCACATTGAGGCGCGAGCTGTACATCTTGTCGCGCTCAACAATGGTATCATTATGGACGCTGCGCAATTTTTTCACCAGCACCCGGGCCGTACGCGGAAAGAAATAAACCTTGCGCGGATGGATATCGAGCAGGTCCTGTCCTGTCAACGCAATATCTTCCGTGCGCAGGTAGTCGAGCACAAAATCGGCATTGCGCTCCCCCACATTGGATACGGTGAGGCCGCTTAACACGTTGCCGGCCCCGAACACCTTGGCCTCCAGATTGCTGCGCTTGGCGCCCATCTTGAACAATTGGTTGATCATTATTTCCATGGCGTATGTGCCATAACGCATGGATGGGCTCAATATACTGTCATCATCGCCCCTGCTGCCCGGCAGCATGAAGTGGTTCATGCCGCCAATACCGCTGGTGCGATCACTGATGCACGCGGCGACGCATGATCCCAGCACCGTAACCATTGCCATATCGCGCGCGGTTACATAATATTCACCCGGCATGATCTTGACTGCATCGATCTCGAACTTCTTGTCGTAATACAAATTGGGGGCGACAATTTCTGCATAATCCGCATGCATCGTCGTCATGTCAGCCCCACGCGCTCATGATGCTCCATCCAAAAGGCACGCAATTCTCGCAGGTGTAAGTTACACAAAATAAAATCAAGCTTTAGTTTTGCGAGCGAGTTCATACACCGTCTTGCTGCGTAGTTTGAATAATTCCTCCGCATGATAAAAACTTTCGGAGTGACCGGCAAATAACAGGCCTTCATCACCCAGTAACGGCACAAATTTCTTCAGTATCGCGAATTGCGTGGGCTTGTCGAAATAGATCATTACATTGCGGCAGAATATAACATCCAGCGGCGGGCGAATCGGCCAGTTATTATCCAGCAGGTTTAATTGCCTGAAAGTGATCATGTCGCGCAATTCCTGGCGCACTTTTACATACCCGGCTTGATTTCCTGTGCCACGCAGGAAAAAACGCTTTACCAGATCAGGATCGAGCTTAGCCACTCGCTCCTCCGCATAAACGCCCGCCTTGGCTGTCTCCAGCACACGGGTATCAAGGTCGGTCGCCAGAATGGTGACCGGCGGCTTAAAACTATTGAAGGCATCCACTGCCGTCATCGCTATCGAGTACGGCTCCTCGCCCGTGGATGAAGCCGAACACCATATTGTAATAGGATGCTTGCCCTTCATTTTGCGCAAATGCTCGGCGAGAACGGGAAAGTGGTGCGCCTCGCGAAAAAACGAGGTCAGGTTGGTAGTCAGCGAATTGGTGAAGGCTTCCCATTCACTCCCGGTGTCCTGCTCTAGGTACGCCAGATACTCATCAAACGTGTCGATACCGGTTGCCCGCAGGCGGCGGGACAAGCGGCTGTACACCAGTTCCTGCTTGCTGTCACTAAGGGAAATACCGGCGTGATCGTAAATCAGCTTGCTGATGCGTTCAAAATCCTTTTCGGTGAAATGGAACTCACGGGATTTCTCGCCTTTTCTGGAAGCTTCTACCATATGTTTACGTGTTAAATTTTAGGGGTGTCAAACCCAGCACCGCCACTCCCGCCTGATAAAACTGCCAGCCATTCGGCCAGGCTGGCAAATTACGCCAGCAAAGCCGCTGGTTTATGCGTGGGAATGACGGGTTTCTCGGTCTAATGGGTAATCCCCTGCTTAAAACTCCGCCCACTCCTCTTCCCCACCTTCTTTCTTGGCAAGCGCCTTGTGCGCACCGCCCAGTTTTTTGGCCGGAGCATCATGATGGGCGGCTGGGCGAGCGGCTGGCCTGCTTGCAGTGCGCGCCGCAGCGCGCTTGGCTGTTGGCCTTGCGCTGCCCGATGAGTTATCCACCCTGAACTTGCTGACCGACTCCAGCAGGTGCTGCGCCTCTTCTTCCAGCGATTCGGCAGCCGCCGCCGCTTCTTCCACCAGCGCGGCATTCTGCTGTGTGACTTCATCCATCTGGGTGACGGCCTGGTTTATCTGGTCGATGCCGGTGCTTTGTTCCGACGAGGCGGCAGAAATTTCCGACATGATGTCGGTCACGCGCTTCACCGCAGTGACGATTTCCTCCATGGTCTTTCCGGCATCATCCACCAACTTGGTGCCGACCTCCACCTTGTCCACCGAGTCGCCGATCAGCGTCTTGATTTCCTTGGCGGCGGCGGCGCTGCGTTGTGCGAGGTTGCGCACTTCGGCGGCCACCACCGCGAAGCCGCGCCCCTGCTCGCCCGCGCGCGCGGCTTCCACGGCGGCGTTGAGCGCCAGGATGTTGGTCTGGAAGGCGATGCCGTCGATCACCGAAATGATGTCCACGATCTTGCGCGAGGATTCGTTGATCGAACTCATCGTGCCCACCACCTGACCCACCACAGCACCACCCTTCGAAGCGACCTCGCTGGCGCCACGTGCCAGCTGGTTGGCCTGCCTGGCGTTCTCGGCATTCTGTTTCACGGTGGAAGTCAGCTGTTCCATGCTGGCCGCAGTTTCTTCCAGCGAGGCGGCCTGTTCTTCGGTGCGCTGCGACAAGTCGGTGTTGCCCGATGAAATTTCACCGGCGCCGGTGGAGATGGAGTCGGTCGAACCCTTGATGTCGCCCACCAGGATCTTCAGGCTATCCTGCATGGTGCTCAGGGAATACAGCAGGCTGCTGGTGTCGCCCGACTTGACTGCCACATGCGAGGTCAGGTCGCCACCGGCAATCTTGCTGACCGCATCCGCCGCATAGTCCGGCTCGCCGCCCAGTTGCTTCATCAAGCCGCGTGTGATCAGATAGCCGATGAGCACCCCCAGCGCAAGCGCAATCAGCGCGATGATGACAATTACCATCAAAGCGTTTTGCACCGCCTTGTCGGCATCTTCGCCAACTTTTTGCATCAGCTCGGTTTGAAAGTCAACGAGCTTAGCCACACTTGCAACATACGCATCCTGAAGATCCATCGCCTTTTCCATCAGCAAGGTTTTCGCTTCCGCCGTCTTGCCCGCTCTTTGCAATTGTATAAACTCATCTTGAGAGCCTATGTACTTGCCGCGTATATCCATCACTTTGGATAGTACCGCCTTGCCTGCTTCAGACTTTATTTTGTCATTCAGCTTATCCAGATTTTCCTTGATAATCTTGCGTCTTTTATCAACCTCATCCATCTCCTTCACGACTTTGTCACGGCTCGTTTCCAGCAAGGAGTCACGCATGTTCATGCCGATGCCGTTGATCTCGTCTATCATGTTGTTCGCCCAAATCGTCTTGGGGAATTTGTCATGAACGATGTCGCTGATTTCGCCTTGCAGGCTGCGCATATTCATGATGCCGATAATCGCAATGACGATCATCAACGCAATCACCGCGCCGAAGCCCAGCCCCAATCTTTTCCCAACTGTCATACTAGCCATGTTATTTCTCCCCTAAGAAATTATTATCCGATGTTAAGCGGCGGCGGCCATTTCGACCAGCTCCATGTCGTGGCTGGACATCAGCCGCTCGATATCCATCAGGATGATCATGCGTTCTTCTACCGCGCCCAGCCCCATGATGTATTTGGTGTCCAGCGACGAACTGAATTCCGGCGCGGCCTTGATCTGCTCATGCGTGAGCGTGATCACGTCCGACACACCATCCACCACCATGCCCACCACACGGTGCGAGAGGTTAAGGATGATCACCACGGTGAACTGGTTGTATTCGACCGTGCCCAGATTGAATTTGATGCGCATGTCCACGATGGGCACGATGATGCCGCGCAGGTTGATCACACCCTTGATGAATTCCGGTGTGTTGGCGATGGCGGTGACGGCATCGTAGCCACGGATTTCCTGCACCCGCAGGATGTCGATGCCATACTCTTCCTTGCCCAGAGTGAAGGTGAGAAACTCGTTGTTGGAAACAGCCGATTTGCTGTCTGCTGATGCTTCATGCATCTGATTCATGGCTCACCTCCTGAAAAAATATTTTCGGGTTGCTGCATGGCTAAAAAGGCTACTCTTTTGGCGCGGCTAACGCAAATGACAAATGCTATTGGGCTTGCATTTGTAGGTGCGAATTTATTCGCACCTACAAAATCCTCTACTTAAAACTCCGCCCAGTCCTCTTCCCCCCCACCCTCTTTCTTGGCAAGCACCTTGGGTTTTGCACCCAGTTTTTTAGCCGGTGCAGCTGTTTCATGTTTGTTCGTGGTCGGCCTGCTGGCCGGGCGTGCTGCCTGCGCCCGCCTTGCGGTCGGCCTCGCGCTGCTTACGGAGTCATCAAGCTTGAACACACTGACCGACTGCATCAGGTGCTGCGCCTCTTCTTCCAGCGATTCGGCAGCCGCCGCCGCTTCTTCCACCAGCGCGGCATTCTGCTGTGTGACTTCATCCATCTGGGTGATAGCCTGGTTTATCTGGTCGATGCCGGTGCTTTGCTCCGAGGAGGCGGCGGAAATTTCTGCCATGATGTCGGTCACGCGCTTCACCGCGCTGACGATTTCATCCATGGTCTTGCCGGCTTCAGCCACTTGCTTGGTGCCATCTTCCACCTTGTCCACCGAATCCCCGATCAGCGTCTTGATTTCCTTGGCGGCGGCAGCACTCCGTTGCGCCAGGTTGCGCACCTCGGCGGCCACCACCGCGAAGCCGCGCCCCTGCTCGCCCGCGCGCGCGGCTTCCACGGC
>CAITJF010000112.1 GCA_903892645.1 uncultured Nitrosomonadales bacterium
CTCCAATGCGCCCTTCGCATCATCGGCGATAAATCCGGCAAGCCAAGTTGAATGCACTAACTCCATCAACTTGTCGAGTTCGCGGATCATTTGCAGATACTGGCCTGACTTGTTGCAGGTAATTTTGGCCTGATAAGCAGTGACGTTCGTGTAATTGACCCTGCCAATTTCAATACCGTTGTCCTCGGCAATTTTCTTGAGCCGCGCGCTTTCATTGCGCAAATTTACAAACGCATTGTTGATCAAGTGATCGACCGCGCCATTGACGGTCATTATTTCATTGTCGCTTTTGAGGACTGCCGGCAGAACAACGCTCAGGCTGCGCAATGCCGAATCGCATTTCTCGAAGCCGTTTTCAAAAACGGCCTGGGCGGGCGATGAATGTATCTTCACCTCCTGTGTCAGGAATGGGTTGCTGAACTCATCAGATTTCTTTCTGGGTGCGCCTTTCACTGCTTTTCCGTTTTCCAAGAATCTCTCCTTTGCGGTTGATGAACAAAACAACAACACGAACACAAAGGCTGATAGTGGAACAGCGCTTCAGGAAAATCTGATCGAAAGTCGGCAATTTTGCCGAGTATCCGCATAGAAAAAGGAATAAAGCCGGTGTAGTGTCTGCCGCATCTTGCTTCCTGTGCTTAATGCCTTGAGCTGATATTGGCGGCTGACCAATTGAAATAAACAGAAGACGAGCAATCGTCGTAACCACCCAGCGGGGATAGGAGATGGATCGAACCTCACGCTCAGCCATTTCCGCCTTGAGAAGCGTGCCCAGCATTCCCTGCGCACTCTTATATGCAGGAGAACCCTGCCTCGCCAGTTCATCGACAGCCTGTGCCATGCCATACAATTTGATCGCCTTTAGCGAGGTCATCATAGCTTCATGCTGCATGACGTTCCTCCCTCAGCTCATCATAACGGCTTACATTAGCCAGTGGTTCAACCTCCAGTACCAGATGGGTCGGGGTGTCGATGGGAGTCGGCGCTGCTGGTTCAAGCAGTCGGTTAAGCAGGTTGAGCACATGTTGCTTAGATGGCGCGCCACTTTCCAAAGCCAATTCAACTGCTGCGAGCACCTCTGATTCTTCATGGTGCAGAACCAGCGCCAGAATTTCTACCATCTCCCTATCTCCACCCTGACGCTTGAGTAAGATAGCCTGCAATCGCTTGAAACCATCAGGCAGCTCGGTGAATGGAGCACCGTTGCGCAATGCGCCAGGCTTGCGTTGCAGTACCCCCAGATAGTGGCGCCACTTGTAGCGAGTTACACCCGGACCATGTTTCTTTGAAATTACTCGCACATGCTCAGCAATAATCTGTGCCTCAGCCACAAACACCAGTTTGTCGGCATATACTCGCAGGCTGATCGGGCGATTGGCATACGATGCCGGTACGCTGTAACGATTACGATCGAACGTTACCAAGCACATCGGTGACACTCCCTTAGCATGCTCTATAAAACCGTCAAACGGACGTGATAGTGCCATCAGGCATAGGCGTTCCTCAGCATAGACCTCGGCAACGAGTCGATCTGTCTGCTCAGGATGAGCAATCTCACTCCAGAGTGATACGCATCGCTGTTGCAGCCAATCATTGAGTTCAGCCAAGCTGCCGAATGCTGGTAGCTGGTTCCATATGCGGTGACGGGAATCCCGTACATTCTTCTCAATCTGCCCCTTCTCCCAGCCAGATGCCGGGTTGCAGAATTCGGCATCGTACAGATAGTGACTCACCATAGCAGTGAAGCGTATGTTGACGTCACGCTGCTTGCCGCGTTTTATCTTATCCACGGCGGTCTTCATGTTGTCGTAGATACCACGGGCAGGTACACCACCGAAGGTTGCGAAGGCATGATTGTGCGCATCGAACAACATTTCGTGTGTCTGAAGCGGATAGGCACGTAAAAAGAATGCTCGACTGTGGCTGAGCTTGAAGTGCGCAACTTGCAACTTGGTTCGTTCGCCTGCAATGACTGCCCAGTCCTCGCTCCAGTCAAACTGGAATGCCTCTCCTGGAGCAAAGGTAAGCGGAATGAATGTGCCGCGACCAGCAGTCTTAGCCAGTTCATGCTGCTCTTGCCGCCATCGCTTGGCAAACGCAGCAACTCGGTCGTACGAGCCGGTAAAGCCCAACTGCACCAAGTCGCAGTAAAGTTGCTTGATACTACGTTTTTGTTTGCGTCCCTTGCCGGTTTCTGTCTTCAGCCATGCCGCCAGCTTGATCGCGTAATCGTCAAGCTTGCTCGGGGTCTTGCGCTTCGGGTACTTGGGCTCAACAACTTTGTTGGACAAGTACTTCTTAATGGTGTTTCGAGCGATTCCAGTCTTGCGGACTATCTCTCGAATTGGCATGTGGTCGCGCAAATGCCATCGCCTGATGCTACTTAATATCGCCACGTTGATCACTCCTGTGTACTCCCGCTCAAATGTTGAGCAGGACAGTATCTATACGTGGGTCAAATTTGGATGCAATTTATTGCATTAGGTGGGTCAAATTTATGCGCAAAAACTCAAACTCGACATTGCGATAGCATGGCGCGCACGCCGCCACCGTCAGCAGCAAATAACGTAGAAACAAAATGCGGTAGCCAATTTATTTTGGACATGTGTCGATGATGGTGTCGGATAAACCCAGCATGCAAAAAAGCGCAATATGTTGCGCAAAACTAAATAATAGTGTATATAATGCGCATGAAAACGCGCAAACAAACTATTGAACACCCGATTACCAACTTGGAGCGACTTGCTACCGAGCTTCGCAAGATTCGTCGCGGGCGAAAGGTTAGTCAGCAAGAATTATCTGATCGCGCGAAGGTCGCACGCCGCACAATCACCAACGCGGAGGGAGCCGAAAACGTTGGCGTGAAGGAGCTTTGTCGGATTGCCAGCGGGCTTGGCTATGAGCTGGTTTTACGACCGAAGGACACAGTGGTATTTGAGGAGCTTTCGACCACCTTTAAGGATGATGAATGAACGCGTCAGAACCATTCGATATCGAAAAGCTGTTCAATAAAATCCGTCAGCTAGAAATCCACACGCCACAAGGTGTGAGTGGCAGGCTGACAAAAGAAAGTCGTTACGTCTTTAACTACAACCATGTGAATGACGATGCGGCCATCTCACTTGTGATGCCAGTACGAGAGGAAAGCTACGCAAGTGGGGACCTGATGAGTGTGTTCGCGATGAATCGCCCTGAGGGATACCTTCGCTACATCGTTGAGGAACGGTTGAAACGCCTTGGTGCGCCGAGCGATATGTTTCTGCTGTTTCTGGCCGGCAGCAACCAGATTGGGCGTTTGACGTATGCGCTTCCCGGTGAGAGCTTGCCACAGAGCGCTGGTGAGCACTTGAAGGATCTGCTGTCCTCGCCGTCAGGCGCTCTTTTCGAGCGTCTGGTGGATCAATATGCTCTCGGGTCAGGCATCTCTGGAATTCAACCCAAAGCGCTCGTTCCGATCGCGAACGATAGTGTTACTGGCAGCCTGGCAGAGCATACAGCAATGCCGTTAAAAACAGTCATTGTGAAGACCGAGGGTGATGACTACCCAGGACTCGCGCGTAATGAATTTTTCTGCATGTCTATCGCCAAGGAAGCTGGTTTTGATGTACCGGACTTCTGGCTTTCTGACGACGGCCTGCTGTTCGTGATGACGCGGTTTGATCGGCTGCAGGATGGTACTGCGCTGGGCTTCGAAGACATGGCCGTTTTGACTGGCCGAACTGCGAAGGAAAAGTATGAAGGCAGCTACGAAATGATTGCGCGAGCGGTTGAAACGTTTGCTGGCGACGATAGCGTTGCGCAACTGAGAAAACTGTTCGAGCGCGTGGTACTTTCCTGCTGGATGCGCGACGGCGATGCGCACCTGAAAAACTTTGGCATGCTCTACGAGCATCCTGCCGCAGCTAGGCGTCTTGCGCCAATTTATGACGTGATATGCACCGACGTGTATCCGGAACTGGACGGTTTATTGGCATTGAAGCTCAATAAGAGCAAAGCCTTTCCGACCAACAAAGAGATCGTAGAGTACGGCAATCGGTTAGGACTCAACGATGACGAGGTGACAGAAATTATTGGGCGTATTGAGGATGCATACAACGCAGTGGTATTGAGGTGCGGAAACGACCCTCGATATCAGAGCGACAGCTTGCTTACTGATCTCCAGAAAGCGATCAAACGCACTTAGAGTTGCGTAGTCAATCGATCCATAAGATGCGGTGATCATCATAGAGAAAGCGCGGAGAGCACGGTCTTTATCTGGTGCATAACGAATGTCCAGTTGACTCATAAAATATTAACTCACTCCTGATACAATACTCACATCAGCGGCATCAAAAGCTGGCAAAGAAGGTTGGCAACTCCATGAATGCTAGGCAGTTACTTGAGAGTAAGCGGATTGCAAATCCGTAGACGCCGGTTCGATTCCGACCCCCGCCTCCAAAAACAATAAATTATGGCGCCAAGTTCGTTTTTGTTTCTTGTATTCATGGAGCGTTCTTCCGTGATAATTCACAGCCCGTGTGTAAAAAATATCTTAAGTGTTTTTTGGGGAAAGCGATGAGTAGTGATGACAGGATGAGCCGTGGAAATAAAATCATGACCAGTATTGCTGCGTGTTTTGGCAGCCTGCTCATTGCTCTCGTGGCTAGCGGTACTGTAAGCGATAAGGTGTGGTGGTTTCTGGAGATTTCTGTTTTTTGTTTGGTTGTAATCTGGACGATTTTGTAACTTGATGGTCTTTGTGACCCGCTATTGAAAATAGCACTTTAATCCCCTCTTGCCGAAATTCCACGCCGCTTGCGGCGAATCAATGAAGATGGTTATATAGATATATATAGGCCATCAGACATAATGTTACGCACGAGAAAAAAATGGTAACTTGAAACTGTTTGTTACCTGACATGCGGTGCTATGAGCATTCCCGAGTTGTGCCAAAAATGCAGTTCAATTAACACCAGTGAAACCAAGTCGGATTCAATCGCCGGGTGGTTGCTGAAGGTGGCAGGCTACCAGTCGCTTTGTTGCAGAAATTGTGGGTTTCACTGGAACAGATTTTTTCCAATACATACTCTTTTGAACCTGATTTACCTGTTTCTTGCTGCGGAAATCGGCTTCTTGCTGTTGAACTTTATACGCTAAGCCGATCCTGTCACTTAACGTGAAGAGTGTTTTAGCTCCCTACATGTTCTGCATACAGGAGTTTTCCTTTCCGCAAATTTATCATTAAGGCGTTACCTTTGTTTCCACACCTAACGCGCGAATACGCGCAGCGAATGCCTCCATTTGTTGTGCCGTGAGTGCAGCCAGGCGCGGTGCTTCCGGCTGATGTGAGGGGCGCGCCAGCCCGTAAAGCAGCACACCCTGCGGCTTGATGCCATCGCGCAACAGCCCTGCGATAAAATTCAGATAGGTGTCTTCCTCTGCCCGGTTTGGAGCTGTGCCATCCAGCACGAACCAGCAGGTTTGCAGCCAGGTGGGGCACAGCGCGATGGCTGTGGCGAGATTCTCGCGCACTTTGGTTATGCTTATATCCGTGTTGTTGCAGATCTGCATGCCCGCTTCGCTGGCGCGGTCTAACTTGAACCACACTTCGCCGTTGAGTTGCGCCATGCGGCGCAGCCCGTGCCGCACGTTTTCACGGTAGATCAGGCTGCCATTCGTGATCAGAACCAGCTTGAGGTTGGCAGGTAGCGCCAGTTCGTGTTTCAGCTTGCCGATGAGTTCGATGACTTGCGCGAATTCTCCGGCACTGGTCGGTTCACCATTGCCTGACAGGGCGATGTCGTTGATGCGGGACACCCCCTTCGGCACACGGTGCTGCATAAAATCGCCATGCAGCAGTTCATGCAAGAAGCCACGCAGTTCGTGTTCTAGCAGCGCGAGGTCAACCGGCGGTGCTGTGCCGAGCTTGAGATCCGGCACCTGGCAATAAATACAGCGCCAGTTGCAGGCGCTGTTGGTGTTGAGATTGATGCCGACGGACACACCGCCTGCACGGCGTGACACCACCGGATAGACATAACGCAATCCGGCGCTGTTGCGGTTGTGTTCGGTTACACCAAGGTTGCTTTTGCTCAAGACTTGACCAATGGTAAATATTTGCCTGGGTCAACCGGCTTGCCGAACTTGCGAATTTCGAAGTGAAGCTTGACCTGATCGGCATCGGTGTTGCCCATCTCCGCGATCTTCTGGCCCTTGGTCACGCTCTGTCCTTCTTTCACCAGTATCTGGTCATTGTGCGCGTAGGCGCTGAGGTAGGTTTTGTTGTGCTTGATAATGACCAGCTTGCCATAGCCGCGCAGGCCGCTGCCGCTGTACACCACTTTGCCCGCAGCGCTCGCTACCACAGTCTGTCCGAGTTTGCCCGCAACATCAACACCCTTGCGGTTGGCGCTTTCTGAAAACTCACCGATCACCTTGCCATTGGTGGGCATACTCCACTCCACCGTATCTTCATCATTTTCAGTAGCATTGTTCGTTGCGGAATCCGGTTTGGGTTCAGATTTAGGTTCCACTTTTGCTACCGCAACCGGCTCAGGTTTATGCGGTACTTCCTGCATTTTTTCGAGCTCAGCCGCAGCCTTTTCGGAATAAGGTAACTTGGCTGCCTTGGGCAGGCTCTTGACGGGCACTTCCATCACCACAGGCTTGATTTCCGGCACAGGTTTAATCGCTGCTGCGGGGTTATCCGGGAACAGGCGAATTTCCTGTCCCACCTTGATTACGCCGGGATTCTGGATGCCATTGAGATCAGCAATTTCGTGGTAATCCAAGCCATGATTGAAGGCAATGCTGTACAGCGTATCGCCTTTCTGCACCATATAAGTCTGCGGGCGCCAGTCTTTTTCGCGCGGTGCAGTTTTTTTGGTTGCAGTAGTAACTGGCGGCTCAACTGGTTTTTTTTCGGCGGCGCCGTGCTCCAGTACCGGTGCGCGATGCCCGCTCGACGAGCATCCTGCCAGCACCGCAGCGGCAAACACTGCATGGAGCCAATTTAAATGATACGTTCTCAGTGTCATGCTTTCCCTATCAACAGTGGCACGAACCTGGCCGCTTCAAGGCGGGTTTCGCGGTAGCCGTTCGCATCGCGCTCGATCAGGCAAAGATATTGCTCTTGCGCCCCCAGAGGCAGCACCATTCTACCACCCACAGCAAGCTGCTCCAGCAGCGCCGGTGGCACATGGGTTGCGGCGGCTGCCATGATGATGCCATCGAACGGTGCAACCCCCGGTAGTCCCATATTGCCATCCGCATAGCGTAGCGTCACGTTATGTGTTTGCAATTCATCCAGGTAAGCTGTAGCGCGTTCATAAAGCGGCTGCACGCGCTCCACCGAATGCACCTCTTTGGCCACCTGCGCTAGCACTGCCGCCTGATAGCCGCAGCCGGTGCCGATTTCCAGCACGCGATTAAGCGGGCTACCATCGCGCAGAATTTCGATCATGCGCGCCACGATGTAGGGTTGCGAAATGGTCTGGCCGAAACCCAACGGTAGCGACACATCGTCATAGGCGCGGCTGGCCAATGCTTCGTCTACAAAGATGTGGCGCGGCACCGCATTCATTGCGGCCAGCACCACTTCATCCTGAATGCCTTGCGCACGCAGCCGCTCGATCAGGCGGTTGCGTGTGCGCTGCGAGGTCATGCCGATGCCACTATAGCGCATCGTGTTCATGTGCCAATATCCCCCAGCCAGCCGCGCACTGCGTCGAGTTGGCTGTATTGCGTCAGATCTATCTGTAACGGCGTGACCGACACATGCTGATTGGCGATAGCATAAAAGTCCGTTCCCTCGCCCGCATCCTGCGCCTTGCCAGCCGCTCCCACCCAGTACACAGTTTCGCCATGCGGGCTGGAGGCCTTCACCACCGGCTCGGCCTTGTGGCGCTTGCCCAAGCGGGTTACTTCCATACCTTGCAATTGTTCGTGCGGGATATCCGGTACGTTGACATTCAACAGCCAGGGATGGGTATGGATATTTTTTTCGAAGTGCCGCACCAGATCGGTTACCACGCGCGCCGCAGTGGTGTAATGCGCCAGTTTCTTGCCCGCCAGCGATACGGCAATGGATGGGATACCCAGCAAAAACCCTTCCGTGGCCGCCGCCACCGTGCCGGAATAAATTGTGTCGTCACCCATGTTGGCGCCGGAGTTAATGCCGGAGATCACCATGTCAGGCTGGGTATTCAGCATGCCGGTGACTGCCAGGTGCACACAATCCGTCGGCGTGCCATTCACATAGTAAAAACCGTTGGCGGCACGATGTAAATTGAGTGGGCGATCCAGTGTCAGGGAATTGCTCGCGCCGCTCCGGTCGCGCTCCGGTGCCACTACCGTGACATCTGCAATGGCAGAAAGGGCTTCCGCGAGACAGGCCAGGCCGGGTGCAAAATAACCATCGTCGTTACTAAGTAGGATATGCATCAAACCGGATGAATTTATGCTGCGTGGTTAATAAAAATCTGATCGGTTGAATGGGTAGTGTCCCAATATCATGACCGCATGGAAACAAGGCAGCCAAATTATAGAGGGTGTTTCACCTACGGACAATGACCATGGTGATAATACTCCTTGATGCAACTGTCCGGAATTTCAACAAGACATTGCCATTTTGCATTTTGGTATCTGAACCATTACACCTGAGCCTCAAAAGATCGTAGCGCTTGAATCTGCAGACCCGTATGGAAATGCCGCAGTAATTTCTAAAGAGGAGATGGCATTCTGCCCATAATATTATTGGTGACAGCCATCGGGCACATGCCATTTGTATCGTGTTTTGTACAAAGGCGATATTTCCCTGATACGAAAGAAGCGAATGATGGTCGAACTCGAGCAAGTAGCAATCAGGTTGTGGCGCATGAGCACTCAAACTTCCGAGCGGTAGTAAAGACGTTTCAATCATAATTTTAAGGAGAAGAGGCTATGAATACCAGAGCGATCCGGACATTGATTGTTGCCATTGGCTTAACGATTGCGTCGGCACCGATCTTTGCCGCAAAAGAAGAATGTGAGCACTCTTGGAGCAACGAGCATAAAAATGAAGGGGGTGCGCGTTTTGACAAACATATGGCTGCACTGCATGACGCACTAAAACTGACATCTGATCAGGATGCAGCTTGGGCTCAATTCATAGACAAAATGAAACCGGTCGAAATGGATAAGCCAAGGCATCAAGACTGGAAAGACATGAGTACGCCGGATCGCCTTGATCGAATGTTGGACAATATGAAATCCCATGAAAAGCAAATGGCCGGACATGCTGAAGCTATCCGTGCGTTTTATGGCGCCTTGACTCCTGATCAGCAAAAGGTTTTCGACAAGAAATATCAGGCACATCATCAGCGCCATGACCGCCACTCGCATGACAAAAAATGACCTCTAAAAAGGAATAGTCATGGACACTAAACGAACACTTGTTATCAAGACACTTGCCGTCGCAGCTTTGGTTGCGGCATCGATGCCTGCCAGGGCCGAACATAATGAGCGGCATGGTGGCGGCAGAGATGGCTGGCATGGCGATATTCGGCACTTTGAGAGACACGATTTTCCTGTCTGGCGAAGCGGGCGGTGGCACCATGGGCGGCATGAAGGCCGATTGGGTTGGTGGTGGGTGGCGGCCGGCATGTGGTATTTCTATCCCGTACCGGTGTACCCATACCCCGATCCTTATACACCGCCAGTCGTAGTGGTACAAACTCCTCCTCCCAGTGCAGGAGCGAATGCGCCACCTCAACCCGCTGCACCTCCACCTGTGCAGTACTGGTATTTCTGTGCCGCATCCAATGGTTATTACCCTTACGTGTCTTCATGCCCCGGAGGATGGAAAACAGTACCGGCTACTCCACCAGGTACTGCACCATCAAATGTTCCGATACAGTGATGAATGAATAAGGATACCGATATGATCCCCATTTGGTGCCGCAGAATTGTTTATTGTTCGGCACTGGTTATGGTTTATGGCTGTGTGGCGACCACTCCTGCAGGCCCCAGGGTGGCGGTTATGCCGGCACCCGGTAAGCCGTTTGACCAGTTTGTGGTCGAGGAGCACACATGCCGCCAGTATGCTGAACAATCCATAGGTTTGCCCCCCGATGCGGTAGCCTCAAGAAATGCCGTAGGGACGACAGCAGCGGGAGTTGCGGTCGGCACGGCGGCAGGGGCGCTAGTGGGGGGGCGCGAAGGTGCGCCGGTTGGTGCCGCGATTGGACTTGTTACGGGTTCGGCCGCAGGTTCAAATCAAGCGGCACAGGTATCGCGAGATGCCCAGTGGCGTTATGACCTCGCATACGAGCAGTGTATGTACGCCAAAGGCAATCAGCTTCCCGGTTATCAACTCCAGCAGCAGACTCCGCCGCCACCTAGTACTGAGCACAGGCAGATTGCACCTTATCCACCACCACCGGCATCATCCCAATAATAGACATTTTGATATTGCGGGTCTTGTCACCGTTTTCGATAATAGTGCATGCATCGCCAGCGTTACACAATTCGGGAAGAGGCAAAACGAGATACGTTTGAGTATGTCGAGGTGTTTTACAATTGGAGACGCCGCCACTCCGCGTTGGATTATCAAAACCCCGCTGCTTTTGCTAACCATTTTAAAAAAGGTTGCCATGCTTTCCGTGTTGATTGTTGACGATGATATTCATATTCGCCAGTTGCTGCGCG
Source organism: uncultured Nitrosomonadales bacterium (assembly GCA_903892645.1). Lineage (GTDB taxonomy): Bacteria > Pseudomonadota > Gammaproteobacteria > Burkholderiales > Gallionellaceae > CAITJF01. The sequence continues at coordinate 10,666 of CAITJF010000112.1, forward strand.
ATTACCTGTCGGAATTCGGCATGGCCGCAGTTGCCGTTGCCGACGGGAAATCAATGACAGTTGCACTGGAAAAAGAACCTTTTGACCTTATCATCCTTGACTTGATGCTGCCTGGAGAGGATGGACTTTCGTTGTGCCGCAGTTTGCGGGCGAAGTCAGACATTCCCATACTCATGCTTACCGCGCGTGGAGAAACTATGGATCGCATCATCGGGCTGGAAGTGGGGGCTGACGACTATATCGTCAAGCCATTCGAACCGCGCGAGCTGGTCGCCCGAATCCAAACGATATTGAGGAGAGTGCGGGGGGGGCGTGAGAGTCACAAAGAGTCGGAAGAGACGGCTTTATTTATGGGCTGGCGTTTGAACTTTGTTTTGCGCCAGCTCGTTTCCCCGAAAGAACTGGTGATTCCGCTTTCCAACGCTGAATTTCGTTTGTTGAAAGTGTTTGTGGAACATCCAAACCGCGTATTAACTCGCGATTTCCTGCTCGATCAGGCACGCGGGCGCAACATGGATTTGTTCGATCGAAGCATTGACTTGTTGGTTTCACGTTTGCGCCAGAAACTTGGTGATGATTCGCGTACGCCCGGCCTGATCAAGACGGTGCGTGGCGAAGGCTATTTATTCGATGCAAAGGTAATGCGATGAAAAGGTTGATCCCGGACACGATTTTTTTGAGGCTTTTCCTGCTCTTGTTTGTTACGCTCACGGTTAGCCATTTTGTGGGCATGGAAGTTTTTTCCAGTTTTGACCATCCCCATGCTGTTGACCCGAGCCATTTGCGGCCACATCCATTCAGGTTTCTTGGGTTTATCATGCGCTTGTCCGGAATTGCGTTGGCCGCCTGGATAGCGGCGCGCTGGCTTTCCCGCCCTATCAATCAGATGGCCCGGGCAGCAAGTGAACTGGGCGAGAGTCTGGAGCGTGCACCGTTGGACGAGACACGTGGCCCATTCGAAATCCGGCAGGCATCCAAGGTGTTCAACCAGATGCAGGCGCGCCTCAAACAGCAGATCGCTGAGCGTAATCGTTTTCTGGCGGCAGTTTCCCATGATTTACGCACGCCGATTACACGGCTTAAACTACGTGCGGAAAAAATTGACGCACGGGATTTGCAGAAAGATATCCGGGCTGACATCAATGAAATGACTGCAATGATAGATGCGACGCTTGATTATCTGCGTGGCGATGGGAGGCCGGAAGAACCGTGTTTTCTGGATGTTTCCGCCCTCGTGCATTCCTTGGCGGAAAATGCCGGGGAGCGGGGAGAGGTCGTGACTGTATCCGGCATTGCCCAACCCCTCATGGCGCAACCTATGGCACTACAGCGTTGCCTGAACAATCTAATCGAAAACGCTTTGCGCTATGGGGATCGTGCTGACATCGAATTGGACGATACAGGCGAGAAGCTCATCATTTCCATTCATGATGCCGGGGCAGGGATTCCGGAAGATCAGTTGGAAGCCGTTTTTGCGCCATTCTATCGCCTCGATCAGTCTCGCAGCCGGCACACCGGCGGGGTCGGACTCGGGCTTTCCATTGCCCGTGATATTGCCCAAAAGCTGGGAGGAAGCCTTGCCTTGAGAAATGCGCCAGAAGGCGGATTGGTCGCCACTTTGGTGCTAATCAAACGATAATGAGTTCGGATGGATCAGGTGGTTTGATACAAAGCTGACATAAAGATGCTTTTGCAATTAGTTATCATTTGGCCTTGACGCATTATTTGGGCAAGCAATATGGTTTTAAAATTCAGGCATTCCTGCGGATTTCGGTGGTGGATTTTACTGCTCCAGTTTGTGCGAGGGTGTAAACGTTGCTTATTCGGCTAATGTCAGAAAATTGGGCAGAAGAATGCCGGAATTTCAGAGGGTTTACATTTTTCACTTCATGGCTAAAGCATTTTTAGAGCTGTGCCAGTAAACCGATTTAGTACTAAATTTTA
>CAITJF010000113.1 GCA_903892645.1 uncultured Nitrosomonadales bacterium
CGCCTTCTGGGAGCGCGCTGGATAACGCCTGACGTGGCTACAGGAAAAAAACCTCCCGCACCTCTGCACCGTACCGTTGAATTACTCGAAGCATTGCCCGCCTTACCCAAGATTGCACACGAAATCCTAGCTATCAAATTATCGACGGATAAGGGAAATGACTCCCTGCTCAAACTGAATAAAAAAGACCCGGTGATTCTGGCCAAGATCATTGGCCTGGCAAAAGGGGAGAAAGAATTATGAGCGCAACTATTGCACAACCCATTTCAATCCTGGTGATCGAAGACGACCCCGGTGACTTCGGATTGATCCGTGCGCATGTGCGGATGTCAGGGCTGGTGCATGGTGGAGGCAAGGAGCCTGTGACATGGGCGAAAACGCTGGCCGAGGGGATAGCCAATGCCCAATCCAGCAAACCCGATGTTGTGCTGCTTGATCTGACTCTCCCCGATTCTGCCGGACTATCCACGGTGCAGGCGATGCGCGCCGCCTTGCCTGATGTGCCTATCGTGATATTGACAGGGCACGACGACAATGTATTTGCCGCCGCCGCTTTACAAGCGGGCGCACAGGATTATTTGGTCAAGGGGCAGTTTGATCACGAGGCATTGGGTCGCGTGGTGCGGTATGCGCTGGTGCGTAGCGCACTGGAACAGCAACTCAATGAGAATGTGCTGCGCCTGGAATTGGCATTGGCTGGCGGGAATCTTGGAACTTGGGACTGGCACATGCCCAGCGGTAAGGTCATTTTTAATGAGCGCTGGTGCGAAATGATGGGCTACACACTTGACGAAGTTGAGCCTGCTATTTCCAGTTGGGAGGAACGGGTACACCCCGAAGATTGGGGTATAATCAATGCGGCAATGGAGGCTCACATGAAGGGTGAAGCACCGATGTACGAATCCGAGCACAGGATGCGTCACAAAGACGGGCGCTGGGTGTGGGTGCTGGATCGGGGTGAAATAGTAGAGTGGGATGCTGATGGCAAACCCCTGCGCGCGGCGGGTACTTATCTGGATATCACCCGGCAAAAACAGGCTGAAAGGGTATTGCTTGATTCACGTAACCATCTACAAGAACAAGTTGGTCAAATGACACACCAATTGAAAGAGATCAAGGATGAATTTGAAGATGTCCGTACAGCGCTGAAAGTTTTGCTCAAGAATAGGGACATAGACAAATCCTCTGCCCAAAAAGGATTGATGCGAGAAATGAGTCAGGAGGTTGCACCATTTCTGCTGAAGCTAAAAAATAGCATCTGGGATCACAAGCAGACCCACTTGCTTGATGTTCTTGAAAACAACCTGCGGCATTTGGCCGCTTCGTACGGAAATACCGACAACTCCAATTTTCTTTTCGGACAATTAACGCCAGTCGAAATACAGGTGGCATCCATGATCAAACAGTGTCTGTCTACCAAGGACATCGCCACGGCTTTATCGCTCTCGCCGGAAACCATCAATGTCCACCGGAAACATATCCGCAAAAAACTTGGATTACGCAACAAAACAGCCAATCTTCGCAGCCACCTGATATCGTTGTCCGATTAGCGAGAAATGCAGAACTTTCTTTCCTCTCCGCTTGGCGTAAAATCTGCGGCACATCACAAGCCACGGAGGGCGACCATGGGCAACACCATCACACTGCCGCAAACCATTTTCAAGAAGCTGGAAAAAATCTCTGCCGGAACCCGGCACACGCCGCAATCCTTCATCAAACAAGCGATAGCAGATCGCATCGAACACGAAGAGTGGAAGCTTGAACAGATTGATGCCGGGCTGGCCGAATTGAAGGCGGGGAAAGGTATCTCGCATGATGAATTCTGGGCGAAAATAGGGACAGTCAAAAATGCCAGAAAAAAAGCCGCTTGAATGGTCGCCCAGATCATCGAATTCATCATGGACTACATTGAGGCGGATAACCCGGCAGCGGCATAATCAGTACTCGATGAAATACGCCGGGCGGCTGAGAAACTGTGCAACTTCCCCATGTTGGGGCATGGTGGGTAAAGGGCGGGGAAGAGGAATGGGCAGAGTTCTAGCAACTGAGGAGTCTTAACTGATGACTGAAACGGTAGCCAGAAAAATACCGCGCAAGTACGCTTACATCTTCCTCGGATGGACGTTGCTGGTTATTGCCTCGTTGGCGTGGAACCTCCACCAACTTGGGCACACCACCCTGAATACCGCTGCCACTGCCGCACGCGCCAGCTTGGCTAAAGATATCGGTTTACGCAACTGGGCGAGTTCTCACGGTGGCGTTTATGTTTCGCCCACGGCACACATTCCACCCAACCCCTATTTGAAGGTATCAGACCGCGATGTTGTTACCACCACGGGGATGGTGCTGACCCTGATGAATCCTGCCTATATCGTTCGCGAAGTGCAGCAGGATTTCAGTGGCGGCGTGAGTATAAAAAGCCATCTCACCAGCCTGAAGCTATTTAATCCGAAGAACGCCCCGGATGAATGGGAAACCAAGGTATTGAAAAGCTTCGATCAGGGTAACAAGGAAGCGCTTGAGGTCAGTGAGATTGACGGCAAGCCCTATCTACGGCTGATGTTACCTCTTCCCATAACCGAGGGTTGCCTCAAATGCCACAATACGCAGGACTACAAGATTGGAGACAATCGGGGCGGTATCGGTGCATCCGTTCTGTTGCAACCCTACACGGAGGTTGAACTGGTTCGCAGCAGCGAACTTGCTCTGTCACACGGCGTGATTTGGCTGATCGGTTTGCTTGGCATGGGGTTTAGCTATCGTCGCGAACAATCGGCAGATGCCCAGCGCGAGAAGGCAGCGGAAAAAATCAATGATCTGGCATTCTACGACCAGCTCACGCGCCTGCCCAACCGGCATCTCCTGCTTGACCGGTTGGCACAGGCACTCGCCCTGAGTGTCCGTTCCAAGCAGCAGGGAGCGCTGCTATTCATCAATCTCGATAACTTCAAGTACGTCAACGACACTCAGGGCCATGCTGTCGGCGATTTGTTGCTGATCGAAGTGGCAAAGCGGCTACAAGGCTGCACCCGTGAAGGCGACTCCGCCGCCCGACAGGGTGGGGATGAATTTTTCGTTCTGGTAGAAAACCTGGGTACCGATGAGCAAGCTGCCGCTATTCAAGCCAATATAATAGGAGAAAAAATACTCGATACTCTCGGAAAAGATTACACCATCAACGGCAATAATTATCACAGCACCGCAAGCATCGGCCTCACGCAGTTCTGTGGATCGGTGATAACGATGGAGGAGATAATCAAGCGGGCAAATCTCGCACTGCACCGGGCCAAAGCCGACGGGCGCAATACCATGCGCTTCTTCGACCCAGCTTTGCAGGTTGCGATCATGGCCCGCGTCGCTTTAGAGGCAGACCTGCGCTGCGCCGTCTCCGAGCAAGAGCAATTCCTGCTTTACTATCAGCCGCAAGTCGATTCATCCGGACATATGATCGGTGCTGAAGCCTTGGTGCGCTGGCGGCATCCCGTGCGTGGCATGGTGTCCCCCGGCGAATTCATTCCGCTCGCCGAGGAAACCGGGCTAATCCTGCCACTAGGTCACTGGGTGATGACAACTGCCTGCCAGCAACTGGCAGCCTGGAGGGCGCAACCGGAAGCGTCCCACTTAACCATTGCAGTGAATGTCAGCGCCAAGCAGTTCAGCCTGCCGACTTTTGTTGAGGAGGTATTGGAGTTGGTCAACTACTTCAATATAGACCCCGCAAAACTTAAGCTGGAAGTCACCGAAAGCCTGATGGTGGATAATTTGGATGAGATCATCTCCAAAATGAACACACTGAGTGACAAGGGTCTAAAATTTTCGTTGGATGACTTTGGCACTGGCTATTCATCCTTGCAATATCTCAGACGCTTACCGTTTTATCAGCTCAAGATTGACCAGTCATTCGTGCGCGACATCACCACTAATGATAGTGCTAAGGCGATTGTGCGTACCATCATTTCCATGGCGTACGGCATGAACCTGAACGTCATTGCCGAAGGTGTAGAGACGGAAGCACAGCTATCGCTACTGGAGCAGTTGGGTTGCATGGCTTATCAGGGATACTTCTTTAGCAAGCCAGTGCCAATTGAACAGTTTGAGGAGGTGCTGAAGGAATGTGGCGAATTTTAGGATGAAGTGCAATTTTGAGTAACGCAGGTCAGGTGGGCGAGGTGCGATAGCATCCATGCCTTTTGACCGGCAAGTCGAAATTACACAAATGAACTACACACACCTCA
>CAITJF010000114.1 GCA_903892645.1 uncultured Nitrosomonadales bacterium
CGGTGTGTCCTAGCACATCAAAGACCTGGAGGATGGGCTGGGTGTGGAGTTGTTTGTGCGCAAGGGCAAGCGCCTGCTCGACCTGACCGATCCGGGGCGCGAATTGCTGGAAATCGTCGAGCGTATCCTGCTCGATGCGAACAACATAAAGAATCTGGTCGAACAGTACAGCAAGCGCGACGAAGGCCAGCTCACCGTGATCGCCACGCACACGCAGGCGCGCTATGCGCTGCCGAAAGTGATCACCGAGTTCAAGAAGGCATTCCCCAAGGTGCACCTTAAACTGCATCAGGCCGGGCCGAACGAAATTGTTTCCATGTTGTTGAGCGGCGATGCAGACATCGGCGTGGCAACCGAAGCGCTGGCCGATGTGAACAAGCTCGACTCGTTCCCATATTATTCTTGGCATCACGCGGTGATCGTGCCTGCCGGGCATCCGCTGGAGCAAGTGCAGCCGCTGACCTTGCAGGCGCTTGCCGACTATCCCATCGTCACCTATCACGAAGGCCTGACCGGGCGGGCGAAGATCGACCAGTCATTCGCCAAGGCCGGGCTTGCACCGGATATTGTGATGTCCGCACTCGATGCGGACGTGATCAAAACCTATGTTGAGCTGGGTATGGGTATCGGCATCATCGCCTCAATGGCGTTCAACCCGGCCAAGGATACCGATTTGCGCCTGCTGAAATGCGAGTACTTGTTTGACGCGAATACGACTTACATCGCACTGCGGCGCGGCCACTACCTGCGTAGTTTCGCCTATCGCTTCATTGAGCTGTGCTCCGCGAAACTGGATGAGGCGACGATACGCGCAGGATTGGTACCGCCTTAAGAAGTCAATGTTGCCGACAGGTAGTGGCACACAATAGTGGCAAAAATAAACATTTGCCAAAGCGGGCAAGCCTTCATATAATGCGCGCCTTTTATCGCAAGCGAATTTTCAAGGAGTTTTCATGGCAAACAGCGCACAAGCAAGAAAGCGCGCAAGACAAGCGGACAAGCAGCGCGGGCATAACGCGAGCCTGCGCTCGGAACTGCGCACCGCAATCAAGACTGTGGCGAAAGCCATTGAAGCAGGTGACAAGGCGGCGGCACAGGCCGTTTTCAGCAAGTCCACCAGTATTGTGGATTCCATCGCCGACAAAAAGATCATCCACAAGAATAAAGCGGCACGCCATAAGAGCCGTTTATCTGCGGCGATCAAGGCGATGGCTTAGCGCTTTTACTCAGTTTCACCAAAAAAGCCGACATGCTCCTGTCGGCTTTTTTGTTTTGACGCAGGATTAAATACTTTTCCCTTGCACAGCAAGGGTAACTTGGCTCAATATATGTCTTTTACAGAATTCTAAACGGCGGCTTTGCCGCCGTCTTTCATTTTATGGCTACCTCGCACTTGATGAACACCTACGCCCGTCTGCCGGTCGCGTTTACGCACGGTGAGGGCGCATGGCTGTGGGATAGCAACGGCAAGCGTTATCTCGACGCACTGGCCGGTATTGCCGTCAATACGCTTGGGCACGCCCATCCGCGCTTCACTGCTGCGCTGAATGCGCAGGTCGCCAAATTGATCCACGTTTCCAATCTCTATCAGGTTCCCGAGCAGGAAAAGCTTGCCGACAAGCTATGTGCGCTGTCCCGCATGGACGAGGTGTTCCTGTGCAATTCCGGTTGCGAGGCGAATGAGGCAGCGATCAAACTGGCGCGCATGTTTGGCCACAACAAAGGTATCGAGACACCCCACATCATTGTGATGGAGAAGGCGTTTCATGGACGCAC
>CAITJF010000115.1 GCA_903892645.1 uncultured Nitrosomonadales bacterium
CCCTGCCAACGGGGATTGCGTTAAAATGAGCGACCGGGATTTTCCGGCCGCTCATTAAAAAGGTTGTTATGCATCCCATGCTCACCATCGCGGTGAAAGCCGCACGTCGCGCCGGAAATCTGATCCACCGTGCTGCCGACAATCTCGACCATCTCACCGTCACCAAGAAATCGCATTCCGATTATGTCAGCGAGGTGGACCGTGCCGCCGAGCAGGCCATCATCACAACCCTGCTGGATGCCTACCCGACCCATGCGATTCTAGCAGAAGAGAGCGGCGCCCAAGGCGACTCGGAATACGTCTGGATCATTGACCCGCTGGATGGCACCACCAACTTCCTGCACGGCTTCCAGCAATATTCCGTATCCATCGCCTTGCAGCACAAAGGCATCATCACCCAAGCCGTGGTGTACGACCCGACCAAGAACGAGCTTTTCACCGCCACGCGCGGGCGCGGCGCTTACCTCAACGATCGCCGACTGCGTGTCACCAAACGCCTTTACCTCGCCGACTGTCTGATCGGTACCGGTTTTCCCTATACCCGATTCGAACATCTCGATGCTTACCTGAACATCCTGCGCGACCTGATGCAAAAAACCTCCGGCCTGCGCCGCCCCGGCTCCGCCGCGCTGGATTTGGCCTACACCGCCGCAGGGCGCTACGACGGTTTCTTCGAAACCGGCCTCAAGCCGTGGGACATGGCCGCCGGATGCCTGCTGATTACCGAAGCGGGCGGATTGGTGGGCGACTTGCAGGGCAACGACACCTACCTCAAGACCGGCCACATCTGCGCGGGCAACCCCAAGGTATTCGCACAGATGCTGCAAGTCATTGCGCCGCATTTGACAGACGGGTTGAAAGGCTGATGTTTTGAGATGTTAGCAACGCTGCACAGATGTCATATCGTCAAAACGATAAAACATCGGCACGTTTTATTGATGTGTCGTCAGCAGCGACATACCGAAACTGATGCAGTTGCTGGTTCGCGATAGCAACGCGTTCACACCCTACGCATAAAAATGACTGATCCAAAGGCTACACAACACACCCCGATGATGCAGCAATACCTGCGCATTTGCTTGCAGGCTAATAGCAATAAGGTTTTGTAGCGCTTGTCGAATTGACTGACATACCTCTGGCATACATTGAGGAGGGGTTATCTGGCCTGCCAGAGCTGATGGGCAGGCCTGATAAGGCTGTCCGACTTCAGGCACGAGTTTCTTTGCAGGACACTGGAACAGACGAGCATCGATATTGGCAAGTTGGCCTTGGCGACAGGTCATAATCTGGCGACCTTGTTGGTGTATGCGCAGAAGTTTAGGTCACACTCAATGGCCAATGAGCTTGATCAAAAGGAATAGCATGACCTGCTGCTGTGTGTAAGCCTCTCCTCAATCCATGATTGATGGATCTGTGTTGGCATCCAGGATGCCACGTCACGTATTTCTTGAATAACCCAGCCCTGAGTAGAACTGTCTTACCGTCACGGTTCAGAGCATTGTGTTTGACTGAAACGCGGACAAAAACCATCCCGATAAAACCTTCCCCCTTTCCCCCAGCCTGCCTTGGCAGGCTTGCCCCCAGGGGCGAGATCACTGCTGCCTGCGGCCACGAGCCAAGGGCGGTTTTGCCAGGATCGACAATTCCCGAAGGGAAGGTTTTGGGGACAAAGGTTTTCCAAAAGCGATGACCCTTGAGGGTCGAGCATAGGGTGGTTTGGTTGTTGGTTTTGCTTTACCCCCAAGGAAGCCGCTTCACGGCTTCTGCTTTGGGGGTGGGTTGGATTAGATGGTTTATTAGAGAGGGGTTAGAAACGGATTAGCATTTTGGCAGATTCAACGCTGGCGTGGGTTTGCGAGGAGTTCTGGTGGGAGCCAACCCTCGCCTTGATGGGAGCCAACCCTCATTCTGGTGGGGGCCAACCCTCACCCCGGTGGGAGCCAACCCTCACCTCAGTGGGAGCCAACCCTCGCCCAGCCAATAACTCATCTGCCTGCAAATTTGACACTGGGAAAATTTCGTTTACGGTCTACCTTATTGCAATGCATAAGCCACGCGTCTGGAAACGCATGGCTTACTAGGCAGCAAAACTATAGGGAGTTACCGGTGGCGGAGATAAGTCTGCCAGCGCCAGCGCAGGTGATCCAGATGCCTTCGTCAAATCTGCTGTGAGCGCTGAGACACTCATGAAGAATTCCGTGGCCATGCTCGTCCAGTCACTAGCTTCCAAGGAGAAATCTGCGGGAATCGAAGCTGCTAGAAAAGCCGCCGGAGCAATCACTGACACCAAGGAAAAAGAGGCGAAAGAAACAGAGGTTAATAAGAACGCTGATGCTTTGCTTAACGAAACCTTAAACAGCGACAAGTTAAAGGACGACATCAAGAAAATGGATGCGGAGAAAAAGAAGCAGCTTGGGGCATCCGCCTTCAACTTCTCGCTCGCGCTCCTGCAAGACAAAGCGCTTTCCGAGCAAGCCAGCGGCCTGATCTCAAGTCTGTCAAGCAACCCAATGAATATGAGTAAGCTTGGAAGCGTTAAGGACGTGGCTTCTAGCCTTTCCAACCAGATATCTTCAGCCTCGAAGATCGCCACTAAGATGCCTGCTATCTTCACCGCTGTTGGTGTCACCGCTCCGACATCGAAGGATGAAAAGCCAAAGGCTGTTGCCCAAGCAGCAGGAGACTAATGATTACGTCATTTATTCTTGAGTGAATTTGTTTTCTCCCCTCAATGCGGCATCTTAGGATGCCGTTTTTTTTCGGCAACAGATTTTGGCGGGCAATGTAGCGTCAGGGTTGCTTTATGAATATCTTGTGTCATTTTGATAAATTAGTCCCGCCAATTTGCTTGAAAGATAGCGGACTGTCGCCAAGGTCAGCAACGGGTCGGGAACAGCCGGTCAAGCCCCATTGAGATTAGAGTCCGCTAACCACGCTACACCGGTCGTTCATATTTCCCAGGCACATGGCCGCCTAGTCCGGCAGTGAACCCATCGTTGGTTCTGGAAATATGAATCCTCTCTTGGCATTTCGACCCTATCACGTCCCGTAATGTATTCGCTTTCCATAGTAAACGCTGGCAGGAACGGCTGAATAATTAATCCGTCATGCGCTAACTGCTGATGGAGTTGGCTTACCTCGAATGGCACGCTGAAATAAATCAGCCAGCCATTCTTCTGCCAAACTGCCGAGTGCTCCCATCTAAAATATCTGGCTCGTGCGGCCCTCCATGAATCCTTCTCGGCACCCTCATCTGACAGACGCCCCATCTTCTTGATGAACAAGGCCGCCCACATTTCTGTAGGCTGAGCAGTCGTTTGACCATGCCGTATGTTGTCATTTCCTCGGCAATTTGGCCGAAGGAACGTCTGGCATCATGGGGTGCTATTTGGGGGATGCCCGCATCTTGGCAAATGTATCCAAGAAGGCTTCGACCATCAGTGTAGTGTCCAGTCTTCGAAAAAGGGGAGCGCGCGGGAAACACCCACTTTTGCTGGCTCGGCCTTGCCTCTTCGATACGATCATGACGACCCTTTAAAACTTCCAAGACGGCATCAGTAATTGGGAGCATGTGGCTTGTGCGATTTTTTGTGTCGCAGAAAAACACTTTGCGGGTCTTCAAGCACACCCATGAATTTTCCTTGGCCTCTTGGTCTGTGAGCATTTCGCGCCATTGAAGACTAGCGCCCTCACTCTTGCGAGTTCCCCACAGCATGCAACAGATGATGTAGTCGCACCCCATCCGATTTTCTTTCCTGCGGCCCCATACCGCGTTAAAAAACGGCCCCATAGTGTCGCGCACAGATAGAGGCTTGCGCACTCCCTTGGCCTGATAGGCTTCTTCCAGTTGCTTGCGGCTGCGGAATCTCTTTTTCTTGTGGAGTATCTTGAACGGGTTGTATGTCAGCAAGGGTTCGCGCCCAGCACTCTCGGCGGCGTCTTCCTCCATCTCGATTGCGACCTTTATCGCGACGTGCGCCCACCTGAATGTTTGCTCGGCGGTGGTTGGGGTCTTCGCATATATTTCGTCGAAGCGATCCAGAACCATTTTCGGGGTGATCTCTTTAACCTTGATATTCTCCCACGCCTCCAATTTTTTCCGTGCTTTGTCGAAGGCTATGAAGGTATTCTCTTTGGCAGGTTCAGGCGGCTTGCCCAGTTCATCCCGATACTCGGTGAAACAGTCGCCCAAGGTTTTTTCTGCGGCGGATTTCTCGCGTGCCGTGACGTTAGGATTCTTTCCCGTGGCTGTGATGCCGCCCGCTTTTTCGCGGGCTTTGTCACGAGCTGCATCAATTGTGAGAAAATCAGAGACATTGCCGACTTTAACTTGGAGCACTTTTGCCCCGTGTCGGCGCTGAATCAGATAGGTCTTTTTGGTAGCACCAACTTTCACCGCAAAACCCACGGGGGCTTTTTGGTGGGAGTCGGTCACGATATAAGGTTTCAAGCTTGGGTTGGGTTCGAACTCCAGTTTCCCGCGCACCTCGCGGACGGGTTTCTTCTCCAAGGTGAGCTTCAGAACTAAATCTTGATTGAGCTGGGTCTTCATGTTCGAAATGTATGCCAGAAGGTCAAATGATGGCCGGTTATACCGTTAGCATACATATAGCATACAAATATATGGTTTCACTTGGGGTTTCCTGTCCTCACCTGGGTTCACAATGGCTTACTGAATGAACGATAAAGCGAATAAAAACAAGCAAGATGGCGAAATCACTGGGGGTGCAGAAAAGCACACACCGATGATGCAGCAGTATCTGCGCATCAAGGCAGAGTATCCGGACATGCTGCTGTTCTACCGCATGGGGGATTTCTACGAGCTGTTCCATGAGGATGCGGCGCGCGCCGCCAAGCTGCTCGATATCACGCTGACGCAGCGCGGTGCCTCCAACGGCCAGCCGATCAAGATGGCGGGCGTGCCCTACCACGCCGCCGAGCAATATCTGGCGCGGCTGGTCAAGCTGGGCGAATCGGTGGCGATTTGTGAACAGATCGGCGACCCCGCCACTAGCAAAGGTCCGGTGGAGCGGAAAGTGGTGCGCATCGTCACCCCTGGCACGCTGACTGATTCTGCGCTGCTGGAAGAAAAACGCGACAGCCTGCTGCTGGCGTTGCACGAGCATCACAGCAAGCTGGGCATGGCCTGGATGAATTTGGCCTCGGGGCAATTTTTCGTATGCGAGACCACGCCCGAAAACCTGCCCGCCGAACTCGAACGCCTGCAACCATCGGAAATCCTGCACGCCGAAAACACCCGCCTGCAAGCCAATAACCATGCGGCTCTCAAGACACTTCCCGACTGGCATTTCGAGCTGGATACGGCGCGGCGCGCGCTGTGTCAGCAATTTTCCACGCTCGACTTGGCCGGATTCGGCTGCGATGACTTCAGCGTGGGGCTGGAAGCGGCAGGCGCGCTGCTCGGTTACGCGAAGCTCACGCAAGGGCAAAGCATCGCGCACATTCGCGGCTTGCAGGTGTACAGCGCAGACCAATACGTGCGCATGGATGCCGCCACGCGGCGCAATCTGGAAATCACCCAGACCCTGCGCGGCGAATCCGCCCCTACCCTGCTCTCCCTGCTCGACACCTGCGCCACCAACATGGGCAGCCGTTTGCTCGGGCATTGGTTGCATCATCCGCTACGCGAGCGCACCGTGCTGAATGCAAGGCTGGATGCGGTGGAGAAACTCCTGTCACTCCCCTCTCCCGCAGGCGGGAGAGGGGCAGGGGGAGAGGGCTATCGCAGCGTACACGAACAACTCAAGTCCTGCGTGGACGTGGAGCGCATCACCGCGCGCATCGCCTTGCGCAGTGCGCGTCCGCGCGACCTCTCCGGCCTGCGCGACACGCTGCTGACCCTGCCGCAACTGCATGCCGTACTGGCTGCGTGCGACTCGCCGCTCATCGAAGCACTGGCCGATGCGCTACAAGCCAATGCGCAGCTTGTCTCCACCTTGCAAAACTCGCTGAAACCCGAACCCTCCAGCGTCCTGCGCGAAGGCGGCGTAATCGCCGACGGCTTCGATGCCGAGCTCGACGAACTGCGCGGCATCCAGACCAACTGCGGCGACTTCCTGCTGGCGCTGGAAGCGCGTGAACGCGGACGCACCGGCATCGCCACCTTGAAAGTGGAATACAACCGCGTGCACGGCTTTTACATCGAGGTTAGCCAGGCCCAATCGGTCAACGTGCCGGACGATTACCGCCGCCGCCAGACACTGAAGAACGCCGAACGCTACATCACGCCGGAACTCAAGGCGTTTGAGGACAAGGCGCTGTCGGCGAATGAGCGTGCACTGGCGCGCGAAAAATTTCTCTACGAACAACTGCTGGATCAACTCGCGCCGTACATCCCCTCATTGCAGAGCATCGCCGCCGCTCTTGCCGAACTCGATGTGCTCGTCACCTTCGCCGAGCGCGCCGCCACGCTAAATTTCAGCGCGCCGCAATTCGTGGACGAGGCTGTTCTAAAAATAGTCAAAGGACGCCACCCGGTGGTAGAAGCGCAAGTCGAACAATTCATCGCCAACGACACCGACCTGCACAGCGCGCGCAAGATGCTGCTGATCACCGGCCCGAACATGGGCGGCAAATCCACCTACATGCGCCAGGTTGCACTCATCGCGCTGCTCGCGCACTGCGGCAGCTTCGTCCCGGCGCGGGAAGCCGTGCTGGGTGAAATAGACCAGATATTTACTCGCATCGGCGCATCCGACGACCTCGCCAGCGGGCGCTCCACCTTCATGGTCGAGATGACCGAAGCCGCCAACATCCTGCACAATGCCACGGAAAAAAGCCTGGTGCTGGTAGACGAAATCGGGCGTGGCACCTCCACCTTCGACGGCCTCGCTCTGGCCTACGCCATCGCGCGCCACCTGCTGGAAAGCAACCGCAGCTACACCCTGTTCGCCACCCACTACTTCGAACTCACGCGCCTGAACGAAGAATTCCTGCAACTCGCCAACGTCCACCTCGCCGCCATCGAACACCAGCACAGCATCGTGTTCCTGCACAGCGTCAACGAAGGCGCGGCCAGCCAGAGCTATGGCCTGCAAGTGGCGGCGCTGGCGGGCGTGCCGAACAGCGTCATCCGCAGCGCGAAGAAGCAATTGCGCATGCTGGAACAGAACAGCGCGGCGCAAAGCCCGCAGGGGGATTTATTTGACCACAAGGCGGTGGTGGAGCCGGAAGAACCGGAGGAGCATCCGCTGCTGGCGGCGTTGCGTGAGGTGAGGCCGGATGAGATGAGTCCGAGGGAAGCGTTGGAGAGACTGTATCAGTTGAAAAAGTTGATATTGGGTTAGCCCTCAAGGGCGTAACCCAACATGCGCACCATGCAGTAGAATACTCAGCAACAAAGGAGATCATCATGGGACAAGCACTGCATGCATTAGGCATAGACAGCATGAGCGTCGAAGACCGCATCGCCCTAGTGAAAGACATCTGGGATTCGGTAGCTATCGAAGCTGGGTTGTTGCCCCCCAGCCCTGCGGAAAAAGCCGAACTGGATCGCCGCCTCGCCGAGGATGACGCATCGCCGGACGACACCGTCGCATGGGAAACCATCAAAGCCGAAGCTCAAGCACGCTGGTAGCGATAATGCGTCAAGTCGTCTTCCGCAAGCAGGCACGACGAGAGCTTGACGAGGCGGGCGACTGGTATGAGAAAGAACGCACCGGCCTCGGAATTGAATTCTTTGCCGAAATCCAGAACCTGCTCCAGCGCATTGCCAACACCCCCGAACAATTTCCCATGCTGTATCGCGACGTGCGCAAAGCCGTCGTCAGGCGTTTCCCCTACTGCATCTACTTTCGCGAACGAAATCAGCGCATCGTCGTGCTGGCCGTATTTCACAGCGCGCGTAAACCAGAGGTATGGCAGCAACGGACATGAGAGAAAAAGAACCGGAGAAGCATCCGCTGTTGGCGGCGTTGCGCGAAGTGAAGCCGGATGAGATGAGTCCGAAGGAAGCGTTGGAGAGGATTTATCAGTTGAAGAAGATGGTGTAATTGTGGGCCGCGCCCACTGCGCCGCGAATGGAATCAGCCTGTGCGCTGGCCGCTATGGCTGGGTGGTGGGATGTTGTTGCTGTTCGAATTTTGGATGTGGCGGATGTTGCGAAAACGGGTAGAGGTGCGTTAATGGCTGAGAGAAAAGCGAAAAGCTCCCGGGTGCAAAAGGTGGCTATGGCACAAGGAATGCTCATTGTAGATATGGTGCCAATGACCATGTGGGGACGCAATGTTCGAGCGATAATTTCTGGTGAAACGTGGAAGGAATTGCGTTCGGCGTTTCGATCTGTTCCTTGGATGAGGGATTATCAAAATCTTATTTCTCTTCCTGATGGGCACGACGATTGGACTACGGTTTGTAAAATTTGCTCCGTTCAGGACAGCAAGCTTGAACTACATGAGGTGTGGGAATATGACGACCATAATAGAATCCAACGTCTAATTGATTTAATCGCGATTTGCCAAGATTGCCACCTTGCGATTCACCTTGGGCGGGCTAATCAACTAGGATTGTATGATAAGGCAATAGCTCATTTGGCAAAGGTGAATAAATGGTCTAATAAAAAAATTGAAAATCATGTCGCCAAAGCCAATGAGCGATGGTTTCAACGATCACAACATAACTACACACTTGATGTTAGTTGGCTAAAAAAATATGTTCCAGGCTCCAAGCTTCACCTTGAATGGCTAGACACCCCAAAATTCTGGATTGATGATC
>CAITJF010000116.1 GCA_903892645.1 uncultured Nitrosomonadales bacterium
AACTTCGATATCGAAGCGTAACAACAACCCTATCGGGGACACTTCCCCGACAAGGGCTTGTGTCCCCTTTTTTCATTTCAAAAAGGAGACACAAAATGGGCATCTTGATCTTGTTGGGCCTCGCATGGGCAGTTTATTGGGGCATTCGGGTCGTGGTGGCGTTTATCAATTCACGCGCCAGGGCAAAGCTTGCGGCCAAGGCTCAATCGGTATCAATGCCGAACGAGCCAAGCTGGGCAGGCCTTGAAACACCGACATTCATTCGGCGCGGAATAGCCTTTCCAGTTCTGGCTGAAAAGAAAAAGAAGCGCATCCGCAGAGCAAAAGCTGAGGATGCACCGGCTTGCGTTAATTAGCCAACCACCTGCGCGGGGACATCTTCCCCGCAAGGGGCAGGGTGTCTCCGTGGTCATTAGCGACAAGGAGATCCCATGAAAAAAGTTTTTCATTTCTACGCCGACCCCGGTCACGGCTGGCTCGCCGTCAAAATGCACTATCTGCATAGTTTTGGCATCGCCTCTCAGATCACGCCATACAGCTACCAACGTGGCGATACGGCCTATCTGGAAGAGGACTGCGACTTGTCGGTTTTCCTGGCTGCACTCAAGGAAGCCGGCATCGAAGCAGACATCAGGACGCATCACACTGATCGTCGATCCAGGATTCGCGGGTATGAATCGTATCGCTGCAAAGATTCCGGTCTGTGCAAAATCGAAAAAGTATCCGAAGACCGTTGGCTGGTACGAAACGCGGAAGATGAGCGTATCGGCGAGGTATTCGGCATTAAAGGAAAGTTTCAAGCGCAAACCATGAGAGGCGTTTTTGTCGCAAATGGCAGCACGCTGTACATGGCGGCAAACCTTCTATCTTCGGCTCACTACCATGTTGTCGCCACCGTTCGTGATCCTCGTACCAACGAGGGCATGAAAGATGCGCCGACAATGGGGTGTTGCACCGAGTCGCGCGATATTGCCGTGCATCAGGCAAAGCAATGGGCGAGCGATGGCTATTGGTCATCGGTGTACGACAAAGCGTCTAGTGAAGCTATCTATGACTTCTCTCCGAAAGGTGGTGTGCATGGGTTGCGCGCCTGACAAGTCGTAGCCAGCAACCAGGCAACAATCAACTTGCATCACGAGACGCTGTGATGTGTTTTCAACTACCCCTGCGGGATATTTCTTCCCGCCAGGGGGAGAAGTGTCTTCGGGGGTTTTTTTAATTCCCGGAGGCAATAATGAAATTGAAAACAATCTCTGCGGCAGTCATGTGGTTGCCCGGTTTTGAGCCAGAAGACAACGCCCCTATTGTTTTGCAAGGGCCGGTTGTCACGCAACGCGAAGCAGAGATCATCCCGTTTCCCAAAGCACTGGCTGCAGAAGTCGCAAAAATCAAAGCAGTATGGCCGCGTCTCGATGCGCTTACGTTTTCCGGCTTGTCCGGCAGCGTCACCAAATTCGAGGCCAACATTGCCGCAATCGAATGCCTGCGCAAGCTGGAGTCCGAGAAGAGGCAAGCGACCACGGAAGACCGGGAAGTGCTCAACCGTTACACCGGTTGGGGCGGCATTCCGCAAGCGTTCAATGATGACCAGAAGGAACAGGCGTGGGTTGCCCGCGCCGAACGCCTCAAGGCATTGCTGAACGAAGACGAGTATCAGTCTGCCGAAGCCAGCACACCCAACGCTCACTACACCGCCCTGGAAGTTATCGAGGCGACGTGGCGCATGGTGGAACGGCTGGGTTTCAAGGGTGGCCGCATCATTGAGCCATCTGCTGGTGCTGGTTATTTCCTCGGCGCGATGCCGCAGGAGATTGCCCAGCAAAGCACCGTCACGGCAATTGAACTCGATCAACTATCGGCGCGCATCCTGAAGGCTCTTTACGGGGATTTCGGGGTAAACGTCATACAGAGCGGGTTTGAGGCGGCAAAGCTGCCGGATGGGTTTTACGATCTGGCTATCTCGAATGTTCCGTTCGGGAATTACCAGGTGCCGGAACTGCGCAACGTTCCCTACGCCAACTTCCTGATCCACGATTACTTCTTTGCGAAAGCGATGGAGGTTGTCAGGCCGGGCGGGTTGGTGGTGTTCATTACGTCCTCCGGGACGATGGACAAGTGTGACGACAAGGTGCGGCAATATCTTGGCAGCAAGGCAAATTTGGTGGCGGCAGTTCGCCTGCCCAATACCGCTTTCAAGAGGATCGCCAACACCGAAGTGACGACCGACATACTGGTGCTGCAAAAACCGCTGGAAGGACGTAGCAGTAAAAAAGGCTGGATGGAAACCATCGTTCTGCCGGAAACATCCCCAATCTACGGGGAAAGCAAGGAATACTGGAGACATCAACAAATATCCTGTAACCAGTATTTTGCTGACAACCCTCAATGGGTCATCGGCAAACTTGCACTGACTGAAAATGGCTACCAAAAATCGACTGGCTGCATATTCGAGGGCGACCTTGAAAGCGCACTGGCCGAAAAAGTGTCCATGCTGCCGGAAGGTATCTACGCAGCGATTCAGGAAGTCGAAAAAACGAAGGTTGTTTTGCATCTGGAGTACAACGCCCAATGTCGCCCAGGTTTCAGGGTGATTGACGGCAAGGTGTATGAAACAAATGACGGGTTGGAAGCGTCGCAATTCATCGGGCCGCAAAAAACGCTGGAACGCATCGCGGGCATGTGCGGTATTCGTGATGCGGCACGCAAGATTGTTCGGTCACAAGTTGAAAC
>CAITJF010000117.1 GCA_903892645.1 uncultured Nitrosomonadales bacterium
GACAGCAAGCACAATCTGCCTATCGCACCGAATTTGCTCAATCGCAACTTCCAGCCGGGTGCGCCTGACTGTGTATGGACGAGTGACATCACCTATATTCAGACCGATGCGGGCTGGCTGTATCTAGCGGTGGTTCTTGATCTGTACAGCCGCCAGGTCGTCGGCTGGAGTATGCAGCCGCACATGCAGACCAGTTTGGTGACGGATGCGTTGCGCATGGCGTGGTTCAGGCGGCGACCGGAGCCGGGACTGATCTTCCATTCAGATCGTGGCAGCCAGTATTGCAGCCATGCATTCCAGGACGCACTGACAGAATACGGTATGCAAAGCTCCATGAGCCGCAAAGGAAACTGCTGGGACAATGCGCCAACGGAAAGCTTGTGGGGATCATTGAAGGTAGGCAGATTGTATGGCATGCGGCTTGAAACACGGCGCCAGGCGATGGACGAGGTGATTGACTGGCTGACGGACTACAACCACAGAAGGCTTCACCCGACGCTGGGTTATATCAGCCCGATGCTGTGTGAGCAAAACTGGTTTGCGGCACAACTGAAGAACGCTGCATAATGAGCGCGTTAAGAGATACGGAATTCAGGAGCAAGGTCAACACACCATTCCACTCTTGAACCACCCCTTCACCAGATTTTGCAAATTCTTTTGCATCTGGAATTAATTCACAGATATGTAATGTTTTACAAAGACGGAGCCAGTTATGGACAAGAAAGCCTCTGGATTAGCTGGCAGCAGTAGTCGCAAGAATAAATCTGACCAACAGTTGGGGAAAGCCATCTTTTGGATTATCGCTATTATTTTTGTAATTTGGAGTGCAATATTTATATACAAAACATCATTTGTTGCTATCGACGGGAATCGGTATTTTTGTTTGTTTGATGATGCCATGATTTCCATGCGCTATGCATGGAATTTCACACATGGAGAAGGATTGGTCTGGAATTCGGGAGAGTATATTCAAGGCTACACCAATCTCTTGATGACCTTATTGATGTCATTTGCAACTCTGATGTTTAACAAATCCAATGCAGCCTTATTTATGCAAATTTCCGGTGTAGGTTTCATGCTGGCAATAGCATACGTAACCATGCAAATTGCTGGTAATCTTAACCAAGATGCAGCTTACCAAGATCAAACGCTCATAAGAGTTATTGCATTCCTCTGCCCCCTGCTTTATTACCCTCTAGCGTATTGGTCACTTATGGGAATGGAAACGGGACTCCTAACATTGCTTTCCCTGTTAGGTGTGCTCGCCACTCTTAACTACACGAATAGCAAGAACCCGAAGTTCTTATTATTGGTAGCAATATACTTCGGGTTGGCCTACCTGACCAGAAATGATTCCCTTATCTTTGCCACGCTTGCATGGTTATATGTTGCCCACGACATTTTGAATTCGGAGGTTGGTAGTAGGGGTGTTTCGAGGTTATTTTTAGCAATCAGTCTGTATATCTTGTTTGTTATTGGGCAGTCAATATTCCAATATCTATACTACGGTGAATTTTTGCCAAACACATATACGCTAAAACTTACTGGCATGCCTTTAATCGAAAGGGTCAAGAATGGCGTAGGTTTTATCAAGCCATTCTTGGCTAGTGCTGCTTTCATTTTGGTTGTATCCAGCCTTTATCTAATGTCTAATTTTCGAAAGCAAAAGTTGCTTTTATTGTCATTCTTTTTTGCCGCTGCAATTTACCAAGTCTATATTGGTGGCGACCCTTGGGAATACTGGCGCATTCTGTCTCCATCTATACCGCTTGTATTTGTATTATTTGCTTTCGCTATTACCGCGTCCGTGAATACCCTGTTTAACAAAGTTACCATTAGAAACTATATTATCTGCAGCCCTAAATTTCCAAAAAAGTGGGCTGCAAAAGTATGTATCGTCCTGTTAACAGCCATAGGATTGTTATCGGTAAACTTGAAATTCTTGCCCCAAATGTCGTTTTTAGCAACACCATATCAAGCAGATGCCAATCAAGCTAACGTCAACATTGCGATTGCGCTGACTCAATTAACCACAAAAGACGCTACCATAGGGGTATTTTGGGCAGGTTCAATCCCATATTTCACAGGCATGCATGCATTTGATTTTTTGGGTAAATGCGATAAGTTTATCGCTCATTTGGCCCCAGATCTCTCTAACGTTGGCTGGAAAGGCATGAAAAGTGTGCCAGGGCATAACAAGTATGATTTGAATTATTCAATTAAAACCCTCCAGCCAACCTATATACAAGGGTTTCGATGGGGGTCACAGGATTTATCTGAATGGGTAAAGGTAAAGTACGTCCAAGTCAACTTTAAGGGGGGCAGCCTATTCCTCATCAAGGATTCTCCAAAAGTTTTCTGGGAAAGAATTAATATCCACTAATTTTACGTCGGGCAGAATTCAACCTGAACGGTGCCATGTCGAACCAGTAGGAAAGATTATGCGGCGGAAGGAAATCAAGAGCAGGGTTGTACAGTTCGACAAACAGACGCTATTGAAAGAAATTTTATGCCAACCAGTGAAAATTATAACACTGCATTACAGGGGGATCGTATCCATGAGTAACGAAAAAAGGCAGTATCTGTAAATTTTATGGGTAGGCAATGAGTGTTTTTCCTGATTAAAACGTGCTCCTTATCAGATTATTTCCGCTCATGATGGCACGCAATCTGGAATTGTATACCGCATGATTAACCCCCGCATCCAGCGCCTTCTAGAGTATTCGCCCATAGCAGCATTACTGACCACGTTTTTCGGGTTTTTTTCGGTTAAGGTATGGGATATTGATTTTTGGTGGCATATCGCTGCTGGAAAAACGATCCTCGACAACGGCGTTATTCCCAGTCAGGATCCATTTGGCATTTACAATGCCGCCAACAGCTGTGGGCAGACAGTACTAAAAAGCGAATGGCTGGGGCAGGTATTTTTATATTTGGCGTACCGTTTTTTTGAACTTGATGGCATCATTTTCTTGCGGGCTGCTGTACTGACTGCCTGCTTGGGCATCGTATACTGGCGCTGCCGCATTGCCGAAACCAAGCGATTATTCTCTCTTTCCATACTGGCGCTAACCGGGCTGGCAATCTTATTTCACACCGGAGAGCGGCCACAGCTTTTTTCATTCTTGTATTTGTCGCTGGTGTTTTTGCTACTGGATATGCACCTGCAAACCGCCCGGCGCTGGCCATTGTACCTCGTTCCCCTGATATTCCTGCTATGGGCGAACAGTCATGGCGGCGTGGTGTTCGGTGTTGGTGTGCTGGGCTTATTTTGCATGGGGTATTTTCTGGAAAACCGGCTGGCTGCGGGAAGCTTCAATACCCCGCAAAACAGGTTTATGTTGGCTGTGATGGGGTTGAGCATCGCTGCCTTTCTGCTTGCGCCCAGTGTTCTTGACACGTTCAAGTGCATAGCCCTCCATGAAACTGGTTCGATTCGCGAACGCGAGTCAGAATATGCTACCCCTTGGGCACTGTGGCCGTTAACGATTTATTACTGGATATTTTTTGCGGCGTTCCTGGTTTCATTACCCGGTTTTTTTGGTAGGGCTTACTTGAAGCAAGCTATCGTGGTTTGCACGGTTGCGGCTTTTAGCCTGACCGGCTACCGGTATATTCCTTTGTTTGCTTTGCTCGCAGCACCCTACATCGCCGCCAGCTTGAGCCGTATGCTCTGGCGGGCGTGGCTTCCTGATACTACGGCAAGTTTAGCGGCACTGGCCATTACGCTATATTTTTTGACTTACGGATTCAAGCAGGATCGCATATTTCAGCACGGCGCCCTGGAAGCCAGATATCCTGTGGCGGAGGTAGCCTTCATTAAGGCGAAGCATTTGAGCGGCAGAATGTTCAACACCATGAATTGGGGCGGTTACCTCCTTTGGAATTTATCGCCCACAGTGACCATATTCATGGACGGACGCATGCTTGACCGTAATCGCGTCGCACCCTATACACATATGCTGTGGATGACGCCGGATGGCCAGCGTTTGTTCGAACGGGAGAGTTTCGATCTGGTGTTGGTGCCGCACAGAAATTCCTTTACCGGTGAGAGCTACCCCATCATAAGTTATCTGCTCAAGCACCCTGCGTGGAAAGCAATTTACCAAGATAAGGCGGGTTACCTTTTTGCCAGGACTAATGCATCTTGAGCTTTGTGTTTTTTAGTAAGTATTTGTGAAGCGTATCAACAGAGCTATATATACCGAGTCTTGCATTTGGCCATCCTTGTTACAAAGCCAACGGTCATGCGGAATGGAATTTCAGAGGCCCTTAAAAAAACAGATGAGGAACAATGTTGGTTAGTGTTATCAAACGGGTGCGTGGCATGGGAGATCAACCAGCGTTGCTCACCCTCATGTTGATGGCAGGGTTAACTGTCTTGCTTTGCCTTGCGTTTGATCCACGCTGGGGTACAAATGACGACGTAGCCATGTCAATGATCGCCCACGGCTATGGCTTGGCCGCATACGGCTCTCCCCATCTTGTTTTTTCTAATGTGCTGTGGGGCTACTTGGTGCGCGCCATACCGGCCATCAATGGCGTGTTGGGCTATTCAATCGCTACGCTGGTTGTCTTGCTGGTGACCGGGTGGGCGATGCTGTATTTCCTGCTCCGCCTTGGCGCGGGATACCTCCCCGGTTTGCTGGTTGTCGCCTTGATTATTGCGCGGCCAACGCTGTTTCCCCAGTTCACGATGAATGCCGGCCTGTTGACCGTGGCCGCCATCATCGGCTGGCAGGTTTATGCGCGATTTGGAGGCGTCGGCAATCTGGCGGCTGCCTGTCTGCTCGCGTTTTTCGGCTGCCTGATACGGGACGCGGAGTTCTTATTGGTGCTTGGGGTGGCATTGCCTTTGCTGCCGTGGCGCGCATTGCGCGAGCGGCGGCAGATGCAGATCGCGTTCTTGTTGTTGGGCGTGGCGATTGCCTCGGCGGCAGCCTTTGATCGCTGGTCATACAGCGGGCCGGAGTGGCAGCATTTTCTGGAATTTAACTCAGCCCGAAAACCTTATACCGATTACGGTGCGAGTGAGTACCTCAAGCAACACCCGGAGATCATGGCACGCCATGGTTACTCTCAAAACGATATTGATCTGGTGAGTGATTGGTTCTTTGTTGACCCGCAGATTGCCGACCCAAAATCCCTGAATGCGATGCTGACGGAACTCGGCCCCCTTCCCATGCAGGATGGTAGTGTCCAATCAGGTTTTGCAGCCATTAAGGCGCTGAACGACCCAGTATTGCTGCCACTCATTTTGCCGGCGCTTCTCCTTCTTGTGTTGGTGCCCGGAAGATCGGTGGCGCTTGCCTGGGGGCTCTGTTTGGCGGCCTTGTTCGCCATAGGCGTTATGGGACGCCCCGGCATGTTGCGGGTGTATGTGCCTGTGGTAAGCCTGTTGCTCGTCGCACCTGTTGTAGTCGGAAAGTGCAAAGAGGGTGTTGGGCAATGGGTAGCGGTACTAACGCTCCTTGCCGCCTGCGCGGGGAACGCTTATATATTTATACCCCATGCATTGATATCCAAGCAATGGATACAGCAAATTCAGAAGGATATCCATGGCCTTCCCACCGGAGCTATCGTCAGCTGGGGGCAGAGCTTTCCATTCGAGTTGGCATTCCCGGTATTGGCCAACGATCGCAATTCCCGCAATATCAGGCTATATGGATTGGACGCATTTACTTTCACACCCTTCTCGGTGGCCACCGCCGAGCAGACGGCAGGCCGTGGAATGATCGAACGTTTGCGGACAACAGCAGGAATTCCAATTATCGCGTCACCCAAACGACTTGAGTTGCTGCGTGTTTACTGCGCGAAACGTTTGAACGGTCAATTGCGTGTGGCCATGGCGTACCAGACTCCGTCGTTAACGGTTCAGCAAGTGCGTTGTGAGAGTTCATCAGGTGATTTTCGGTGAGGCTTTAAGCGGGTGCGATGGAGCTGAGCAAAGATGTTTATGACGTGGACATTCACACCAAATTGATCCATGTTAAGCTTTTGGCGACAAGCCATGAGTAGTGAATTATAAGTATAATAATCAGAGTGGTAATAATGTGGAGCACTTGAGTGGCGAGTATGCAAACGCAGGGTCAGTTTTTACGGTTCGCTACCGTAGGAGTCATTTCGAACATATTGCTTTTTTTGGCGTACCTTGCTCTAACAAAGCTTGGAATGGGCCACAAGGCGGCGATGTCGACGCTTTATGTCGTCGGCGTTATGCAAACGTTTGTGTTCAACAAGCGCTGGTCCTTTAAACACAAAGGGGCGGTGCCAACTTCCTTGCTTCGGTATTGGATCGTTTACGCTTTGGGTTATCTTCTGAATTTATCAGTGCTAATGATCCTTGTCGATCAGGTAGGCCTTCCTCATCAACTGGTCCAAGGAGTCATGATCTTAGTATTAGCAGTCCTGATATTTACAGCACATAAATTCTGGGTTTTTCGCACAGACTAATCCGAGAATTTTATTTAAGGTACCCTGCGCCAGATTTTCTACCGGGTCTACGGCACCGTTTCTCCATTGCGTACTTGGCTGCGGCAATCAGCTTCGGCACGAGCGGCCTCATCGAGTCGCCCAGTCTGTTTATACACCTGCGAGAGCAGACAATGCGCCCGCAAATCGGGTTGCAACTGTTTTAATGCAGCACGTAACGGAGCTTCTGCTTCAGCAATGTGATCTGAGTTTACCAAGGCAAGGCCAAGGCTATACAAAGCTGTTCCACGCACGGATTCCGGCAGGCGTTGTGACTCGGTTGCGGCGCGCAAATGGGCTGCCGCGTTCGTATATCTATGGACGTCTACCATCCATAATCCTGCGTTGTAGCGCACTGACACATCGTCAGGAAATTGCTCAGCCAATCCCTCCCATTGCAATGAGAGTATTCTTTGGCAGTAATACCAGACATAGCTCATGGATGCATTCCACTTAGCCTGAACAGGCAGTCGCCTCAGTGCGGTTTCTAAATTTTGCAGAAGAGCCATCGTTTCGTGTGGATTGGCAGGCGTTACGGTTTTGATGCGTGAAGACGCCTGTATTATCCCGATCAGGATATTCCGAAACTCGGGGGCAGATATGCGGTTAGCGGTCACATTTGCATCGCGAAACAACGAACGGCCTATCTGAATTTCTATAACATACAAAGCAGGTAGATAATATCCAGGGTAGGTGCGCAAATCGGCACCTGCCAGTGTTTCGAAGCTGCGCCAATCACGTACCCTCTCGATGGTTTGGAAACTCCAGGACAGCGCGATGACAAGCAGTAGCGCTATGCGTGGCAAGGGCTTCAGGCGCCAGGACAGGGCAACGAGCAACAGCATGGCTGGCCA
>CAITJF010000118.1 GCA_903892645.1 uncultured Nitrosomonadales bacterium
AATATGGCCTGGTAGACAAGATGCTGGACAAGCGTGCTTAAGGAATTGTGCGACCTACCGATAAGTGGAATAGGCGATAAATAAAGTGGGAGATATGAATGTCGTCGGATAAAAACAAGGGTGACAAATTGCTGTATTGCTCGTTCTGCGGCAAGAGCCAGCATGAAGTGCGCAAGCTGATTGCGGGTCCTTCCGTTTTTGTGTGCGACGAGTGCATCGAGTTGTGCAATGACATCATCCGCGAAGAAATTCATGGCGGGGTACCCGGCAAGGCGGACAAGGACAGTTTGCCGGTACCGCATGAAATTCGCGCGCGCCTCGACGAATATGTAATCGGGCAGGAACAGGCCAAGAAGATTTTGTCCGTGGCGGTATACAACCACTACAAGCGCCTGAAGAGCTCTGACAAGGATGGTGTAGAGCTGTCCAAGAGCAATATTTTGCTGATCGGCCCGACCGGATCCGGCAAGACCCTGCTGGCGCAGACTATGGCGCGTTTGCTGAACGTGCCGTTCGTAATGGCTGACGCTACCACACTGACCGAGGCGGGGTATGTCGGCGAGGATGTCGAAAATATTATTCAGAAGCTGTTGCAGGCGTGCGATTACGATGTGGAGCGCGCGCAGCGCGGCATCGTCTATATCGACGAGATCGACAAGATTTCGCGCAAGTCGGACAACCCTTCGATCACTCGCGATGTTTCCGGCGAAGGTGTGCAGCAGGCGCTGCTCAAGCTGATCGAGGGCACCAAGGCTTCGGTGCCGCCACAGGGTGGGCGCAAGCACCCGAATACCGAATTTCTGCAGGTGGATACCACCAACATCCTGTTCATCTGCGGCGGTGCGTTCGATGGCTTGGAGAAGGTCATACGCAACCGTTCCGAAAAGTCCGGAATCGGCTTTGGTGCGGATCTCGCCAAGCGCGATGATAAGAAGGGGGTGGGGGTGGTGCTGCGTGAGGTGGAGCCGGAGGACTTGATCAAGTTTGGCCTGATCCCCGAGTTTGTCGGCCGCCTGCCGGTGGTTGCCACGCTGGAGGAACTCGATGAGGCGGCGCTGATCCAGATACTGACTGAGCCCAAGAATGCCTTGACCAAGCAGTACCAGAAGCTGTTCGCGATGGAAGGTGTGGAACTGGAATTCCGTGACGGGGTATTGCAGGCCATTGCCAAAAAAGCGCTGGCGCGCAAGGCTGGTGCACGCGGCTTGCGCTCCATTCTGGAACATGCCTTACTCGATACTATGTTCGATCTGCCTTCCATTGAGAACGTGGAGAAGGTGGTGCTGGACGAAAACAGCGCAAGTAAAGAAATCCAGCCCATCGTGATGTATGCAGACACGCCCAAGGCGGCTTAATCCTTCATAAACAGAACGATATGTGGCGGCTTGAATTATTGTGCTGTGCCACAATCTAATGTGACAAGATAACCAACAGAAGGCTTCCTGCCATGCTTGAACACGACGATACCAATAAATCCGCCATTGGCTTGTTTCCGCTATTGCCTTTAAGAGATGTGGTGGTATTCCCGCACATGGTGATTCCCCTGTTTGTCGGGCGCGCAAAATCCATCAAGGCGCTGGAATCCGCTATGGAGGCTGGCAAAAGTATCGTGCTGGTGGCGCAGAAATCCGCCGCCAAGGACGAGCCATCGACGGACGACCTGTATCACATCGGCAGCATCGCCAATATTTTGCAGATGCTCAAGTTGCCGGATGGAACGGTCAAGGTGCTGGTGGAAGGTACGCAGCGTGCCAAAATACTGCGTGTGCTGGATGAGAAGTCGCATTTCGATGCCGACATTGAGCCGGTGCCGGCAGATGACAATCTGGGGCATGAAGCCGAGGCGATGCGCCGCGCCCTGATTAACCAGTTCGACCAATACGTCAAACTCAACAAAAAAATTCCGCCGGAAATCCTGACCTCTCTGGCCGGCATAGACGATGCCGGACGGCTGGCGGATACCATTGCCGCGCATTTGCCGCTCAAGCTGGAGCAGAAGCAGGAAGTACTGGAAATTTTTGATGTGCGCAAGCGCTTGGAACATTTGCTCGGCCTGCTGGAAGCGGAGCTGGACATCCTGCAAGTGGAAAAGCGCATCCGTGGCCGCGTCAAGCGCCAGATGGAAAAGAGCCAGCGCGAGTATTACTTGAACGAACAGGTGAAGGCGATCCAGAAGGAGTTGGGCGAGGGCGAAGAAGGCGCGGACATTGATGAGCTGGAAAAGAAGATCAAGGCTGCGCACATGCCCAAAGAGGCGCGCGCCAAGGCCGAGGCAGAGCTGAAGAAATTGAAGCTGATGTCCCCCATGTCCGCCGAGGCGACGGTGGTGCGCAACTATATAGATGTGCTGGTAGGCCTGCCGTGGAAAAAGAAAACCAAGATCAGCACCGACCTGAAAAATGCCGAGGAGGTATTGGAAGCGGATCACTATGGCCTGGAAAAGGTCAAGGAACGCATCGTCGAGTACCTTGCGGTGCAGCAGCGCGTGGACAAGATGAAGGCGCCTATCCTGTGCCTGGTCGGGCCACCAGGTGTGGGCAAGACCTCGCTGGGGCAATCCATTGCGCGCGCGACCAACCGCAAGTTCATGCGCATGTCGTTGGGCGGGGTGCGTGACGAATCGGAAATCCGCGGCCACCGCCGTACTTATATCGGCTCCATGCCGGGCAAGATTTTGCAGAACATGTCCAAGGTTGGCGTGAAGAATCCACTGTTCCTGCTCGACGAAGTGGACAAGATGGGCATGGACTTCCGCGGTGACCCTTCCTCTGCGCTGCTCGAGGTGCTTGATCCGGAACAGAATCACACATTTGTCGATCACTATGTTGAAGTCGAATATGATTTGTCCGACGTGATGTTCGTGGCGACTGCGAATACCATGAATATCCCGGCCCCCCTGCTGGACCGCATGGAGATTATTCATGTGTCGAGCTATACCGAAGACGAGAAGGTCAACATCGCGACACGTTACCTGATTCCCAAGGCGCTGAAAAACAACGGCATGAAGCCGGAAGAAATCAGTATTTCGGAAAGCGCTATCCGTGACATCCTGCGTTATTACACGCGCGAGGCTGGGGTGCGTGGGTTGGAGCGCGAGCTTTCCAAAATCTGCCGCAAGGTGGTCAAAGCGCTACTGCTCAAGGGGCGCGAAAGCAAGGTTACAGTGAACGCGCGCAACCTGGATAAATATCTCGGTGTGCGGCGCTACTCTTATGGTATTGCCGAGAAGAAAAATCAGGTCGGGCAAGTGACCGGGCTGGCATGGACGGAGGTTGGCGGCGAGTTGTTGACCATCGAGACGGCGGTGTTGCCGGGCAAGGGCAAGACCACCACCACCGGCAAACTGGGTGAGGTGATGCAGGAATCCATCCAGGCAGCGCTCAGCGTGGTACGCAGCCGTGCACGCGCGTTGGGTATCGCCGAGGATTTTTACCAGAAGAATGATTTGCATATCCACTTACCGGAAGGCGCCACACCCAAAGATGGGCCGAGTGCGGGAGTCGGTATTTGCACGGCGATGGTGTCGGCGCTGACTGGCATTCCGGTGCGTGCGGATGTGGCGATGACGGGGGAGATTACACTGCGCGGTGAAGTGTTGCCGATTGGCGGGTTGAAGGAGAAGCTGCTGGCGGCGCAACGCGGTGGCATCAAGATAGTTCTGATTCCGGAAGAAAATACCAAGGATCTGGTGGAGATTCCGGATAACGTCAAAAACAAGCTGGAGATTCATCCAGTCAAGTGGATAGACCAAGTGCTGGAAATGGCTCTGGAGCACAAGCCTGAGCCATTACCAGAAGCTGCGGCAGCGGTCAATCCCATTCCGGTAGTGGAGGAAAATATCGGTACTGCTGTAATCAAGCACTGATGCGGGGCGCGTGGGCTTGTAAAAAATCTGCAAAAATATATAGTGAAAAACAAAAAAAGTTTTTGAATTGCTTGACCAAGTAAAAAACCCTTGATATAAAGCCATTGCAGGGTTTTCCTGTCAAACTCAACCAAATACTTGTCTAAAGGGGACGCTTATATGAACAAATCTGAATTGATTGATGCAATCGCAAAATCTGCTGACATTTCCAAGGCGGCTGCGGGTCGTGCGCTGGATGCGACTGTTGACGCTGTCAAGAAATCCTTGAAAAAAGGCGATTTGGTTACCTTGGTTGGTTTTGGCACATTTTATGTGGGCAAACGCGCTGCTCGCAATGGTCGCAATCCACGCACTGGCGCAACGATCAAGATCAAGGCAGCGAAGGTTCCGAAATTCCGTGCCGGCAAGGGCTTGAAAGACGCAGTAAATTAATATTCTTTCGGGTGCTTAGCTCAGCTGGTAGAGCGTCGCCCTTACAAGGCGAATGTCGGCGGTTCGATCCCGTCAGCACCTACCAATAACCAGTCTAGGGCAGTCCAAGTAAGTCCACTAAACCCGCACAGCTACAGGCTCTGCGGGTTTTTTCTTGTCTTAAGCAGTGCAATCCCATCTATTGACATTCGGGGGTAACAGGGGGTAACTTACGGGGTAACACGCCAACAGCAGAAGGAGTTACCCCCATGCCTCTGACCGATACTGCGATAAAGAACGCAAAGCCCGGCACAAAGCCGCTCAAGCTGTCAGACGAAAAGGGGCTGTTCCTGCTGGTTGCCCCGGCTGGGGGTAAGTGGTGGCGGCTCAAGTATCGTTTTGGGGGTAAGGAAAAACTGCTCTCGATGGGGACTTACCCCGAAGTGAGCTTGAAAGATGCCCGGCAGCGCCGTGATGATGCGCGCAAGCTACTGGCGGACAGCATAGACCCCGGCGAAAACCGCAAGGCCGTGAAAGCCACCAAGACAGAACGATCCGCAAACAGCTTTGAAGTAATAGCGCGTGAATGGTTTGCGAATAAATCACCGGGCTGGGCAGTGTCCAACGCTGACAAGACTATCCGGCAACTGGAAAATGATGCTTTCCCTTGGCTGGGTGGCAGGCCAATTACCGAAATTACCCCGCCTGAGTTATTGAAAGCGCTGCGCCGAATTGAAGAGCGTGGCGCAGTGGATTGCGCCCATCGGATGCGCAACTACTGCGGGCAGATATTCC
>CAITJF010000119.1 GCA_903892645.1 uncultured Nitrosomonadales bacterium
AAGTTTCTGAATCTGATTGCCTCCGAGCCGGACATTTCCAAGGTGCCGCTGATGATCGACTCGTCCAAGTGGGAAGTAATCGAAGCCGGGTTAAAGTGTGTGCAGGGCAAGGCCATCGTCAATTCCATTTCGCTGAAAGAGGGCGAAGAGAATTTCATTAAACACGCCACACTGGTGCGCCGCTACGGCGCGGCGGCGGTGGTGATGGCGTTCGATGAACAGGGCCAAGCCGACACTTACAAGCGTAAGACGGAAATCTGCCAGCGTTGCTACGACATTCTGGTGAACCGCGTCGGCTTCCCGCCGGAAGACATTATTTTCGATCCGAACATTTTCGCGATTGCCACCGGCATCGAAGAGCACAACAACTACGCAGTGGATTTTATCGAGGCCACGCGCTGGATCAAGCAGCACCTGCCCTACGCCAAGATCAGCGGCGGCGTGTCGAACGTGTCATTCTCGTTCCGTGGCAACGAGGCGGTGCGCGAGGCTATCCATACCGTGTTCCTGTATCACACGGTAAAGGCAGGGCTTACCATGGGCATCGTCAATGCCGGGCAGCTCGGCGTGTACGAAGAAATTCCTAAAGAGTTGCGCGACGCAGTGGAGGGTGTGGTGCTAAACCGCCGTCCCGATGCGGGTGAGCGTCTGGTGACGCTGGCCGAGACGGTGAAGGGCGGTGGCAAGGCACAAGTCGAGGATTTGGAGTGGCGCAAAGGCACGGTGCAAGAGCGGCTGACGCATGCGCTGGTGCGCGGCATCACCACCTACATCGTGGAAGACACCGAGGAAGCGCGCCAGCAGGCAAAGTTCCCGGTCGAGGTGATCGAAGGCCCACTGATGACCGGCATGAACGTGGTCGGCGACCTGTTCGGCGAAGGCAAGATGTTCCTGCCGCAAGTGGTGAAATCGGCACGCGTGATGAAGCAGGCGGTGGCGCATCTGGTGCCCTACATCGAAGCGGAAAAACTGCGCACCGGCAACACCAGCGCCAAGGGCAAGATCGTGATGGCCACGGTCAAGGGCGACGTGCACGACATCGGCAAGAACATCGTCACCGTGGTGTTGCAGTGCAACAACTTCGAGGTGGTGAACATGGGCGTGATGGTGCCGTGCCAGCAGATACTCGACACCGCACGCGAACACAAGGCCGACATCATCGGCCTGTCCGGGCTGATTACCCCGTCGCTGGAAGAAATGGCGCATGTGGCGAAAGAGATGCAGCGCCAGGGTTTCACCATTCCGTTGTTGATCGGCGGCGCGACCACCTCGCGCGTGCATACCGCCGTGAAGATCGAACCGAACTACCCGGGCGGCGCCACGGTGTACGTCACCGATGCTTCGCGCGCGGTGGGCGTGTGCAGTAACCTGCTCTCAGACACATTGCGCTCCGAATACATCGCGAGCATCAAGGCGGATTACACAGCAGCACGCGAGCAGCATGAAGGCAAGAAGAGCAAAGCTGTATATGTCACGCTGGCAGAGGCGCGTGCACATAGGTTAAAAACCGATTGGCAGAGTTACACGCCGCCCAAGCCGTGGCTGATGGGCGTACATAAATTTGATGCCTACCCGCTGGACAAGATCGCCGAATACATTGACTGGTCGCCGTTCTTCCATGCCTGGGAACTGACCGGACGCTACCCAAAGATATTGCAGGATAGCGTGATGGGAGAAGAGGCACGCAAGCTGTTCTCCGATGCGCAGGCGATGCTGAAGAAGATCATCAAGGAAAAATGGCTCACTGCGAATGCCGTATTCGGCCTGTTTCCCGCCAACACGGTGCATGGTGACGACATCGAAATTTACACCGATGAGACACGAAAAGAAGTGGCGATGACCTGGCACAACCTGCGCCAGCAAACCAAAAAACCGGGCAACATTCCGAACTACTGTCTGGCGGATTTCATCGCGCCCAAAGAAAGCAAGATCAAGGACTATATCGGCGCATTCGCCGTCACCACCGGCATCGGCATCGAAGCGCGCATCGCCGAATTCGAGAAACACCACGATGACTACAACGCCATCCTGCTCAAGTCACTGGCTGACCGCCTCGCCGAAGCCTTCGCCGAGTTGCTGCATGCGCGTGTGCGCCGCGAGTTCTGGGGTTATGTGGCGGATGAGGCGCTGGATAACGATGCCATGATCGCCGAGAAATATCGCGGCATCCGCCCCGCGCCCGGTTATCCCGCCTGTCCCGAGCACAGCGAAAAAGGCCCGCTGTTCGATCTGCTGCAAGCGCCGCTCAACGCGGGCATCACGCTGACCGAAAGTTTCGCGATGATGCCTACCGCAGCGGTGAGTGGCTTCTATTTCTCGCACCCGCAGACGCAATATTTCGCCACCGGCAAGATAGACAGGGATCAGGTGGCAGACTACGCGAAGCGCAAGGGCTGGAGTTTGGAGGAGGCAGAGCGGTGGCTGGCACCGGTATTAAGCTATTAGTTATTTCAGCCAACGCAGAGTTGAACGCATCACTTTTACCGCTGACCATACTGTTGTCGGCCAGCATTTCTTAACTACGGCTTGCTCTGAACAGGCCACAACACAGAAGGAAACAGGCAACATGACTGAACTGATCAAGACCGACAACATGCTGGGCGAAGGCGATCTGGCGACCAGCGGCAAAGAGGTGCTGGTGCATTACACCGGCTGGCTGTACGACGAAGCTGCGCCTGACCATAAAGGCACCAAATTTGACAGCTCGCGTGACCGCAACGAACCATTTGATTTTCCGCTCGGTGCGGGGCATGTGATCAAGGGCTGGGATCAGGGGGTCGAAGGCATGAAAGTGGGCGGACAACGCACGCTGGTCATTCCCGCGCATCTCGGCTATGGCACACGCGGCGCGGGTGGGGTGATCCCGCCGAATGCGACGCTGGTGTTTGATGTCGAGTTGCTGGCTATAAATTAATTCAGCCTGCGTAGAGTCCCTTACAACAAATTAAAGTTATATCAAAGGAGCATTACATAATGATGAAACGTACCCTGTTTTTCCCTCTGGCTTTACTGCTGACTGCCGGTATTTTTTCAACCACGGCCTATTCCGAACAGGCCGTAACAAAAAAGGAAGCAAGTAACGCAACTGAACTGATTAAAACCGACCATAAGCTGGGTAATGGCGCGCTGGCCACCGCAGGGCGCGAAGTGTCCGTTCATTACACCGGCTGGCTGTACGACGAGGCTGCACCAGAACATCACGGCAAGAAATTCGACAGCTCGCGTGACCGCGGCCAGCCGTTTGATTTCCCGCTCGGCGCGGGCCGTGTGATCAAGGGGTGGGATCAAGGGGTTGAAGGCATGAAGGTAGGCGGGCAACGCACGCTGATCATCCCTGCAAATCTCGGCTATGGCTCTCGCGGCGCGGGTGGGGCGATCCCGCCGAACGCGACACTGGTGTTTGATGTGGAGTTGCTGGGCGTACGCTAATCACACTTTGGCAGAGAACGCGCGATGGGGCTGATTTCACAACCGCTGCTGGTCACGGCGCTGATGCTCGCCGTTTCCAACCTGTTCATGACGTTCGCCTGGTATGGGCACCTGAAGAATCTGGCGACCTCACCGTGGTATATCGCGGCGCTGATTAGCTGGGGCATTGCCTTGTTTGAATACCTGTTGCAGGTGCCGGCTAACCGCATCGGTTACACCGAACTCAGCCTCGGGCAGTTGAAGATCTTGCAGGAGGTCATCACGCTGTCGGTATTCGTGCCGTTCGCGGTGCTGTATATGAACCAGCCGCTTAAGCTGGATTACCTGTATGCGGCGGTATGCCTGATGGGCGCAGTGTATTTTATTTTCCGGGCGTAGATAAAATGCCGTTCGTGCTGAGCTTGATGGAACTACTAGCCACCCGACTAGGCTGTCAAAAAACGCCAGCCAAGTCGTTGGTTATGTCGAAGCATGAACACTGCTCTTCGACAATGCCTTTAGTCCTGAGCACAGTCGAAGGTTCAGGGCGAACGGAAATTAGGTTTGGTAATTAGCTTTCGTAGAAAATTAGGACAGGAAATGCATATTCACATCCTTGGGATCTGCGGCACCTTCATGGGCGGCATCGCGGCCATCGCCAAGCAGGCGGGCTACCGTGTCACTGGCTGCGATGCCAACGTTTACCCGCCGATGAGTACACAGCTAGAAGCTCAGGGCATCGAACTGATCGAGGGTTTCGGGCCGGAACAACTCGAACTCAAGCCAGACATTTTTGTCATCGGCAACGTGGTGTCGCGCGGCAATCTGCTGATGGAAGAAATTCTCAACCGCAATCTGCCTTACACCTCCGGCCCGCAATGGCTGGCCGACATGCTGTTGCGCGATAAATGGGTGCTGGCGGTGGCGGGCACGCACGGCAAGACTACCACCAGCTCAATGTTGGCTTGGATACTGGAATATGCTGGATTGAATCCCGGTTTTCTGATCGGCGGTGTGCCGCAGAATTTCGGCATCTCCGCACGCCTCACCGAGTCGCCATTTTTTGTGATTGAAGCGGATGAATATGACACCGCCTTCTTCGATAAGCGCTCCAAGTTTGTGCATTACAGTCCGCGCACTGCAATACTCAATAATCTTGAATTTGACCACGCCGACATTTTCGCCGACTTGATCGCCATCGAGACGCAGTTCCACCATCTGGTGCGCACCGTGCCCGGCAATGGCCTGATCGTCAACAATGGACGCGAAGATTCATTGCAGCGCGTGCTCAAGCGTGGCTGCTGGACGCCGGTGGAATCGTTCGGCTGCAATGACGGCTGGAATATTGACGCTGACAACAGCGTAACCCTGCACGGCGAAGTGCAAGGTACGCTGCACTGGGAGCTGCTCGGCGAACACAACCGCATGAACGCGCTCGCCGCGCTCGCTGCCGCGCGCCACACCGGTGTGCCGGTGGTGCAAGGACTGGCGGCGCTGGGTGAATTCAAGAACGTGAAGCGGCGCATGGAAGTGCGCGGAGTGGTCAACGGCATCACCGTGTATGACGATTTCGCCCACCATCCCACCGCAATTGACACCACCGTCGTCGGGTTGCGCCATAAGGTGGGTGCCACAAGAATTCTGGCGGTGCTGGAGCCGCGCTCCAATACCATGAAGCTCGGCGTGATGAAAAACGCACTGCCAGGCAGTTTGAAAGATGCTGACCTGGTGTTCTGCTACAGCGCGAATCTGGGCTGGGATGCGGCTGCGGCGCTTGCGCCACTCAGGAACAAGGCAGTTGTTGAGGATGATCTTGGTGCGTTGATTGAAAAGATTGCCACTGCCGCACAACCCGGCGATCACATCCTGGTTATGAGCAACGGCGGGTTTGGCGGGATACATGAGAAACTGCTGAAGCGGCTAGCCAGGTAGATTTCAGGTTTCTTCGACCGCAAAGATGCGGCGGTGCTCGCGGATGGCGTAGCGGTCAGTCATGCCGGCGATGTAGTCGGACACGGCGCGGGCGCAGTCTGCGTCCGCTTGCCGGTGAAACTGCGGCGGCAGCAGGCGGCTCTCTTCCATAAAGGCATGGAACAGGTCGCTGATGATGCGGCGCGCCTTGGCGCTCATACGCATGACGCGGTAGTGGCGGTATAAGTTTGTGTGCAGGAAAGCCTTGAGTTCGCGATTCTGCCCATACACTTCGGCGCTGAATGCGGCCAGCAGCGGCGCGGCGCGCACCTCGGCGATATCGCACACAGCGTGGGCTTGGATATTTTTTTCGGTTTCGCGGATGAGGTCGGTCACCAGCGTGTTGATCATGCGGCGTTTCGTTTCGTGTATCAAGCGACGGTCATCCAGCCTGGGATAAGCCAGACGCACGGCATCGAGATGCCCGGCGAATAAGTTCACATCTGCAAGTTGCTCCAGCGTAAGCAGCCCGGAACGCAGGCCATCATCCACATCGTGGTTGTTGTAGGCGATTTCATCAGCCAGGTTGGCAATCTGCGCTTCCAGCGAGGGGCGTTGCCTATTGATGAAACGCTCACCCACAGCACCCAATCTTGCTGCACTTTCAAGCGCGCAGTGCTTGAGGATGCCCTCGCGCGTTTCAAAACACAGGTTCAGCCCGTCGAAGGCGGCATAGTGCTCTTCCAGCACATCCACCACGCGCAGTGATTGCAGGTTATGTTCAAAGCCGCCGTAGTCTTTCATGCAGGCATTGAGCGCATCCTGCCCGGCATGGCCGAATGGCGTATGGCCGAGGTCGTGCGCCAGCGATATGGCCTCCACCAGGTCTTCGTTCAATTTCAGGTGCCGCGCGATGGAGCGGGCGATTTGCGCTACCTCGATACTGTGCGTCAACCGTGTGCGGAACAGGTCGCCTTCGTGATTAACAAACACCTGAGTCTTGTATTCGAGGCGGCGAAACGCGGTGGAATGAACAATGCGGTCGCGGTCACGTTGGAATTCGCTGCGCCCAAACGGCGCTTCCTCGCGCATATTTCTGCCGCGCGTGTTGTGCTCACTTACCGCGTAAGGCGCGAGTTCAGCCATGTGCAACACACGCTTCTAATGTTTGCCGCAGCAACTCTTCAGGCACATCACCGCTTACCACTCCATGGCCGATGGCCTTGAGCAGCACGAAGCGCATCTTGCCGCCCACCACCTTTTTGTCCAGCCCCATCAGTTGCAGATATTTTTCCGCACTCCGCGTTGGCGAGATATCTAGTGCAGGCGAAATGACAGGCAACCCGGCGCACTCGAACAAGTGCCGCGTACGCGTGACGTCCTGTTCGCTTATCCAGCCCAAGCGGTGCGATAAATCGACTGCCATAATGGTGCCCGCCGCCACGGCCTCGCCGTGCAGCCACACCCCGTAGCCCATGCCCGTTTCGATGGCGTGTCCGAAGGTGTGGCCGAGGTTGAGCAAAGCGCGCTCGCCGCTCTCGCGCTCATCTGCGGCGACGACCTCGGCCTTATTCTGGCAGCTGCGCGCGATGGTGTATTGCAGCGCTTCCGCATCGCGCACCAGCAGCTTCTCCATGTTTTGCTCCAGCCATTCGAAAAAGGGCAAGTCACGGATCAGGCCGTATTTGATGACTTCCGCAATACCTGCGCGTAATTCCTGATCCGGCAAAGTATTCAGCGTAGCAATGTCTGCAAGCACCAACTGCGGCTGATAGAACGCACCTATCATATTCTTGCCCAGCGGATGGTTGATGCCGGTCTTACCGCCGACCGAAGAATCCACCTGCGCCAGCAGCGTGGTGGGAATCTGGATGAAGGGCACGCCGCGCAGATAGGTTGCGGCGGCATAGCCGGTCATGTCGCCGATGACACCGCCACCCAAGGCGATCAGCGGCGTATTGCGCTCGCAGCGATGGGTCAGCAACGCGTCATAAATCAGTCCCAGCGTTTCTGCGTTTTTGTACTCCTCACCATCCGGCAGGATGATGGGAATGGTCTCCACGCCATTACTTTGCAGCATGGTGCGTAATGGTTCCAGATACAGCGGAGCCACTGTCGTGTTGGTTACCACTGCCGCCATTTTGTGTGGCAAGTGCGGCAATAGTAAGTCAGCCCGACTGAGCAGGCCGCTGCCGATATGGATGGAATAACTGCGTTCGGCCAAACCGACGGTCAATGTTTGCATAAGGGCGTTTCTAAAAATTCAGTCATTCCCGCGAAGGCGGGAATCCAGTCAATAAAAATTCCTCCGCAACTCGGCGGCAAGACCAAAAAGCATGTTAGATAAAACCACTGGATTCCCGCCTTCGCGGGAATGACTGAATTATATCCTGCCGTGTCAAACTCCTGCGATCCGGTTCAATTCCTGCTCTAGCTGTAGCACCAGGCTATGCACGTTTTGTTTGCCGGTAGGCATTACCAGATCGGCCACTTGCGTGTAAAGCGGGTCGCGCTGTTCGTACAATTCTTTCAGTTTGGCGCGCGGGTCGGCGGCCTGCAACAGTGGGCGGTTGCGATCATGGCGGGTGCGCTGCCAGAGGTCATGCACCGCGCTTTTCAAGTACACCACGATGCCATTACAACGCAATGCGTCGCGGTTTTGCTCGTTTAGCACCACGCCCCCCCCGGTTGCCAATACAATATTATCAAGCTTTACCAACTCTTGAATAACGTTCACTTCGCGCTGGCGGAAACCGACCTCGCCCTCAACATCGAAAATATGCGGGATAGTCACGCCGGTGCGCTGTTGAATTTCTTCGTCGCTATCGACAAAAGTTTTGCCCAAGTGCTGGGCAAGTAGCTTCCCGGCCGTTGTTTTCCCCGCGCCCATCATGCCCACGAGAAAAATATTGCCGGATGGGCGTTTTGCCTGTGTAGTATCGATAAGCTGCATAGTTGGATTGTAGCGAAAAACTCCCGTTCGCACCGCTGGCAATTCTCTGCGAGACAAACCTCGTGGAGAACTGTGTACCTTTAGTGCTTCCAGCAAAACAAAAGCCCGGCTTATGCCGGGCTTTTGTTTCACTCACCAACTGGTTAGCGCAGGTTCAAACTTTCTTTCAGGATTCTTGGGGTAATAAAAACTAACAACTCATTTCTGTTGTCTTTCTTATCGTTGTTTTTGAAAAGCCAGCCGAGGACAGGGATGTCCCCAAATAACGGAACCTTCGTGGTCGAATCAGTTAAATCCTGAGTGTAAACGCCACCAATCACCACCGTGCCGCCATTCTCAACCAACACCTGCGTTGTTACCTGATTACTATTAATGCTTGGTATACCCCCAAACGAATCACCCACCGAATCTTTAGTTACGCTCAGATCCATGTTGACATGATCATCCGGCGTAATCTGCGGGGTCACCGTGAGACTCAAGGTTGCATCCTTGAATGCTGTCGTGGCTGGAGTCGAGCCGCTACCAGCCACTGTATATGGGATCTGGACACCGGATTTAATTGTCGCTGATTTTTGATCAGCCGTCACCACCCGCGGGCTGGCAATGTTTTTGGTTAATCCATCTGTTTCTGATGCGGCCAACTCCAAAGTCAGGGTTTTGGTTGCCGCCTGGTTAAATAGTGCAAGAGTCAATCCCCCAAACCCTGAACTGGCTCCTGGCAGAGCCACATTGGGCGTCAAAGCAGCGCGCTGGCCTTGGCCTAAAGCATCAATGCCAAATCCGCCACCAGCAACAGAAGTGCCGGGGCCGGAATAGCCCAACTTACCCCCCAACACTCGGTTAAAGGTAGTGCCTGCTACCACAAATCGTGCTTCGATCATTACCTGCCGCACCGGTATGTCGATTTGCTTTATTAGTTTGCGCGCCTCCTCCAAAGCTGTTGGTGTGTCCTTTACGAACAAAGTATTGGTACGGATATCCACCACTGCGCTCCCGCGCTTGGACAGTATGCGCTGCTTGTCATTGGTCAGCAGGGAAGCTACCGCATCTCCTTTCTGATAACTAAGCTGGAAACTTTCGGTATGGAGGGTTTCAAGGTCTGCAATTTCTTGACTCGATGTGAGGTTAATTTTTTCCTTGGCTGCCAATTCGTCACGCGGGGCAATTTGCATCACGTTGCCATTTACACGCTTATCCAGCCCCTTGCTTTGCAAAATGATATCCAGTGCCTGATCCCACGGCACATCCTTTAGGCGCAAAGTGACATTGCCGCTCACAGAATCGCTGATTATCATGTTCATGGGGATGTTGTTGCTGTTGATGAAATCACCAATCACATACAAGGCTTCGCGTATTAATATATTCTGGAAATTCAGCGTCAGTTTTTCTCCCGCATAGCCAGCTTGACTACCTTTCACCAACTTGTTCGGATCATCCGCCAGCGGTTTAATTTCCACGATGAATTTGTTGTCCGTCTGGTAGGCAGCTTGTTCCCATAGACCCTTGGGCTCGATGACCATGCGCACATCGTCACCCTGTACAAAAGTGTCAATACCCTCTACCGGCGTGCCGAAATCCGTTACGTCGAGTTTGCGTTGCAGGTTGCGCGGCAAGCTGGTTTTTATGAAGTCCACAATCAGGCTCTTGCCTTGCTGCTTGATATCAATGCCCACACCGGCATCCGACAAGTCAATCTGAATGCGCCCCTCGCCGTTCTTGCCACGGTGAAAATCAACATCGCGCAGGCTGTGTTTTTGCGCAGCTGGTTTGGCTTCAGCAAAATGGGAGACGGAGCCCGTCGCTACGGCATCAGCAACTCTGCTTTGCAGGGTGATCAGCAGGTTATTACCCTCAATCCGGGTGTCATAAGACAGCAGCTGGTTCAGGTTAACCACCAGACGGGTACGATTGCCAGCCTGCACGATGTTGGCGCTGCGCAGATCACCTTCGCTGAATTCCTGAATAGACTTTCCCAGCCCGTTCGCCGTGTTGGGAAAGTCGAAGGCGATGCGTGGCGGAGTATTGATAGTAAATCCGGCGGGTAAATTAGTGAGTGCGTTTTTCATCTCAACTTTAATGACCAGCTTGCCGCCCGGCGCACCGTTGACACTGAGTGACTGTATGCTATTTGGCATGTCCGGATTGCTTTGCGCATGGGCATTTAGCACACAAGCTGTAAATATAGCGACGGCAAATCGAAGGATGTTATTGGCTGTGTTATTAAACTGTCTCATGTTTACTCCTGATCATTCCAATAGTTGCAGACGGCTCACGCGCTCCGACCAATCTCCGGTGCTGTCTTGAATTGTTTCCTTGATCTTTATTTCGGTGTCTGCCACCTCGGTAATTTGCCCAAAATTCTGGCCCAGATAATTACCCGCCTTGATGCGGTGCAGTTTGCCATCAGGTGAACGGATGATGGCATAGCCCACTTTGCCCTGATACAGGAAGCCAACCATCTTCAAGCTTTCCAATGGAAATTCTTCCAGCGCTTCCCGATGCCGTGCCATATCTGGCTGATTAAGACCGGGGTGCTCACTGCTCTTTACTTCCGGCTTGCGTGGCTTAAATGGGTCGGGGATGCCTATGGAATTATCATAGTTGAACGGCTCATACGGCTTGATCTCGGGCGGCGCATCCACCTTGCCGCGCAGACCAGTCCCAGAATTTTTGACGAAATCGCGCAAATCCTGAAATTCGTCCCCACCGCACGCGGTCAGCAGCAGGGAAGCCAGCAGCATAACCAGCCACTTGGTTGCCGTCTTTGGACAACCTAGTGGAATGGCTAGTAGTTTCACCAGTGGATTAGCTATAACCAATGGCTTGCTGCGGCTTTTGCAGCTTAGCCAGATGGTTAGTGGTTTTATCAGTGATGTGACTGATCTCATCATTTTTTTGCTCCGGCGGCGGCAGGTTTGGCCGCTTGCTTCTGGGAGGCAAGCTCTTCTTCGTCCAGATAGCGATAGGTCTTGGCCATTGCATCCATTGACAGCTGTGCGGCTGCGGGATTGATGCTGATATCGTTCAAAGTTACGATACGCGGTAATTGGGAAATGTCGCTGGCAAACTTGCCAAGGTCATCATAGTTACCCGTTACTTTCAGGGTGATCGGTTGCTCGGCAAATACACCGGTCACCTTCTCGGCGCCTGGCCGGAACAATTCAAACTGCAGGCCACGCCCCAAGCCCGCCTGGTTAATATCCGTCAGCAACGCATCCATTTCTGACTTGTTCGGCAATTGCTTGAGCAATGCGCCAAACGATTGCTGGGTTTCGGTAAGCTGCTTCTTGATGATGTCCAGATTGATGGCTTGTTTTTTCTTGGCGAGAAATGTTTCTTTCAGTTTTTCCTCTTGTTGTTTAACGGTGCTCAGCGTTTCCCATTGCCCCTGCCAGTCAAATACGGCGCCCCCGACTATCACTGCCACGAATATTGCCATAATCGCAAGGAGCTTCACCGGCCAAGGCCAGCCGCCCGGAT
This sequence comes from uncultured Nitrosomonadales bacterium, assembly GCA_903892645.1. Classification (GTDB taxonomy): domain Bacteria; phylum Pseudomonadota; class Gammaproteobacteria; order Burkholderiales; family Gallionellaceae; genus CAITJF01. Next base: position 11,753 of record CAITJF010000119.1, read on the forward strand.
TTTTTGGATTGATATTTTTTAGCTCTTCCAACAAATTCATGGGCACACCTAACCTTTCGTGCCGACGGCTTTGGCCGGAGCAAGGGGGGTTGCTGGAGCTTGCTTTTTCAAGCTTAAATTCAGGACAAACTCGCTCATGCGCGCCCCAGTCCCGGTTGTCGCATGAATTTCAACCAATGACGGCTTCTCTAACCAGGGAGAGCTATCAATCGCGCGCATCAGGGTGGAAACCCGCGCATTCGACTGGGCATAGCCAGTTATATTAATTTTGTTACCGGTCTGCTTAATAGATTTCAAATACACACCGTCAGGCAAAATACGCAACATCTGATCCATCAGATGCACCACGTCTGAGCGGGTAGTTTGCAACTCTTCGACCACCGTCTTGCGTGCCAGCAAAGATTCGGTCTGCTCGCGCAGTTTCTTGATTTCCGCGATCTGCTTGTCCAGAATTTCCGTTTCCTGTTTCAGATATTGATTACGCCGCTCCTGATAGGATATTTGAGCGCTGATAGCCGCATGCACAAAGCCTACAACCAAGGCCCCCAGCACCAGCGCGATCACGCTGAAAGCAATGAGCTGAATCTGGCGCGCCTTGCGCTTCTCCGCGCGGTGGGGCAATAAATTAATGCGTATCATGACGGATCAAACCTCCGCATCGCAAGGCCACAGGCAATCATCAGAGCCGGTGCATCGGTCTGCAATTGGCGTGGCTTAATGCGGCTGGACAAAGTCATCTGCGCAAACGGGTTAGCCACCAACGTATTCACCTGTGTGCGTGTCGCAACCGCATCATCCAAACCAGCCAGCGCCGCGCACCCGCCTGCCAGGACAATATAATTCACCTCATTAAACTGGGATGAGGTAAAGAAAAATTGCAGGGCACGCGCCACCTCGCTTGCCACATTCTCGCGGAACGGGGCAAGCACATCGCTTTCGTAATTATCCGGCAAGCCACCATTGCGCTTGCCTGCCTCTGCCTCTTCGGCGGACAAGCCAAACACATTCTGTATCTGCTGGGTCAACTGCTCGCCGCCAATCTGCTGGTCACGCGTGTAAACCGATTGTCCGTTGCGCAGTACGTTTACGTTCATTACGTTTGCGCCGATATCCACCAGTGCCACGCACTGGTCTACAGCGCCCCCCGGCAATTGGGCGCGTATCTGATCAAACGCCAACTCGGCAGCATAAGGTTCCACATCCACCACAATTGCCCTGAGCCCGGTTGATTGTGCGGCCGCAATACGATCTTCCACATTGGCCTTGCGTGAAGCGGCCAGCAACACCTCAATTTCCTCGGCATTGCCGGATGCCGGGCCTATTACCTGGAAATCCAGGTTGACCTCGTCCATGGCAAAAGGGATGTACTGGTTCGCTTCAGACTCAACCTGATATTCCAAGTCTTCCTCGCGTAGCCCGCTGGGTAGTAGAATTTTTTTGGTAATCACTGCGGCAGCGGGCAGTGCTAGGCTGACGTTTTTGATACGCGTTCCCATCCGTTTCAAGGCACGCCCCAAACCTTCAGAAACCGCATCCAGATTGTTGATATTGCCATCAATCACTGCATCTTTGGGCAACGCTTCAATGGCGTAGCGCTCGACTACGTAGCCGTTTTTTTTCGGCAATTCGCTTAATTCCACCATCTTGACTGCAGACGCACTAATATCCACCCCTATAAAAGGAGGTGTCTTGGTATGCAGAAAATCCAGTGGGATATCAAAATTTCCTTTAAGCATAGGCTGGTCAGAGCTTTTCCGTATAAAGTGGTTTAAATCCTAACAATAACTATAGCCCATGTAAAGTTTTTTCTATAGGCTTATTTTTCGTAGCGAGAGCCGATATAATTTGATTTTGGCCTCTAAATACCATTCCGCATGACATGACCCTACGCTGGTGGTTTTATCCGGCTCTCGCCGCGCTTGCTCTCGCCCTCCTGCCATTGCTGCTGCTCATGCTTGCGGCAATGCTAACCTATCCTTCGCTGCCTTCGTTAGAAATATTAACTGATTATAAGCCCAAAATTCCGCTACGCGTGTATAGCGCAGAAGGCATCCTGCTCGGCGAGTTCGGTGAAGAACGTCGTGCATTGGTCAATATTAGCGAAGTCCCCGGCCTGATGAAAAAAGCCATACTCGCGGCTGAAGACGACCGCTTTTAT
>CAITJF010000120.1 GCA_903892645.1 uncultured Nitrosomonadales bacterium
AATGTCGATACAAAATGGCAGCGGGATTTTCTGAGGCCTTTACGTGATCCGGGTGAAGATTAGTGTCTAGCCCATTTTCATTGGCAGTTACGGGTTTGTTTTCCTTAGCGACGTTTTTTTCAGAAACTCTATTACGACCTCCATTTGAACAATTGCAAGTAGGTGACATCCTGGTGTTGGATGCCGGTCAACCGGTGCCCGTCGATGCCGTGGTCGTAGTGGGGTCGGCCACAGTCGATCAGCACAGATTAACTGGCGAATCGCAACCAGTGGAAAAAACCGTGGGCGATGCAGTGCTTGCCGCGACTTTGGTAGTGGGCGGACGCATCCTCGCCCGTGTGGAGAAAACTGGCGCACAAACAGCGGCGGCGCGTATCGGCGAGATACTTGAACGCACCATTGTCAGCCAAGAAGCCCGTATAGCCGATCAATTTGCAAAGGTGGAACATACGCTTGTCCCTACCCTCTCGGCTGGTTTATTGGGCTTTGTGTTGCGCGGACCGATGACCGGGCTGGCCATGGTGGGCTGCAACTATCTGGTTAGTACTTTGCCTTTGCAGCTCCTTTTTTTGTTAAACGGTTTGAGTGCCGGGGCCAAGCGGGGAATATTGATTAAAGATGGGCGGGCGTTCGATAAGATTGGTATCGTCGATACCATCGTCTTCGACAAAACCGGGACACTGACGCTGGAACGCCCCCAAGTTATCCAAATCCACGCCTGCCCGAACGAAGACGCAGACAACGTGCTTCGGCTGGCGGCAGCGGCGGAGCGGCGGCAAACCCATCCCATCGCCCATGCGATACTTGACGCAGCGGCGGCAAGCGGGCTGGATGTGCCTCTGGTTGACGAAACGCACTACAAAATCGGCTCCGGACTCATCGTCAGCTTGGGCGGGCGGCGAGTGCGGGTCGGCAGCCAGCGCTTCATGGAAATGGAAGGAATAACACTTCCTCAGGGGATGCAATTGGCATTGCAAGCCGCCCAAGCCAAAGGGAATTCTCTGGTATTCGTGGCAATGGATGGAGAGGTGGTTGGCGCCATCGAATTAACAACGACACTACGCCCGGAAACCCAAAAGGTGGTGGATTGGCTACGCAGTCAAGGCTTTGCACTTTACATCCTGTCTGGCGACCAAGAGTCAGCGACACGCAAATTAGCGACCCAATTGGGCATGGATGGCTATTTTGCCAACACGCTGCCTGAACAAAAAGCTCTGCGTATCAAAGAATTGCAGAATGACGGTCACCGGGTGTGTTTTGTGGGCGACGGTATCAATGACGCAGTGGCCTTGCTCCAAGCTGATGTTTCGGTGTCCTTCAGGGGTGCCACTACCGTCGCCACCGACGCTGCCCAAATCGTACTGATGGACGGCCAATTGGAACAACTCCATACGTTGTTTGTTTTGGCAAATGCCCATGATCTCAACGTCAAGGGAGCTTTCCGGCGCGCCAAAGGGTTCAGCTTCGCGGCAGGTGCCACGGTGTTGCTAATGCCGAAATACCAGTACTACTTCGTACCACTGGGTTACATTGTCCTGCTGGGCATCGGCTTGGCAAACACACAAAGACCTCTGCTGGGCGGGGGCAAGGATTGCGAAGAAATGCCTGACAGGGAAATTTAAAGACTACGGGCAATCGAGCTGAGGATATACTTCACGCGGTGCAGTTTTCGGTTTTTGAGAACAATTGGAACTTCATTGTCATCAACGTTTGCATATTGCCTTTGAAGCGGATGCCAAGGTTGCGCAGGCAATTGTCGATGCTTTCCTTGAAGGCGGCGAACTTG
>CAITJF010000121.1 GCA_903892645.1 uncultured Nitrosomonadales bacterium
AATTCTGTTTTACAGGTGCACGGCATAACATCTAGCACAAGCCGTGCCAAGTATTATCTTGCTGATGTATAACGATTTATTTTTTACTGACTAACGTGATTGTTCACTATAAACAGTGTGGCATGGTCACATTTAACACCAGACGGACACAATGGACGAAATTTATGGCGGGTTTAGATATCGTTGCGGAGAAACCTTAAGCAGAGGAAACCATCACTATGGGAGCTGTAGTAAACATTACCAAGAACAGATCGGGAGATAGCCGCTCTGTTCTTTAGTAAAAAGAAAAAACCGTCAGCTTCTTTCGTTCACCACCTGCAGCACGGTCAAAGCAGCTGTCGTAAGAATTATCGCCCCGCTGCAACACACCAAAGTTGAGTAATGTTGGCAACACACGTAAAATCGCGGTGTATGCGGGCGTCGTATAATGGTAATACCCTAACGGTGGGGTACTAAGCGCTCTGACAATGTAGCCACCTTATGGGGTACGTCATATCCCGTAAGGGGTCTGGCGTGATTTCGGGAGTTGCACCCGGATGAGGCGCTAGGCTGAGTTGGATGGTTAACGTAAGTGAACCGCTAATAAACGTCGTCAAGCTTGATGAGCCAAACGCAACTTGAAGTATCGGGCTCTGCCAAAAGGCACGTGATCGGTTATTCGCTTGCTTGGTGCGAACACGCTGACATGGTATCACCGGCGAAATGGCGGAACCTTCCCAACTCTGTTACTTATGCGGAACGTGGTAAGCCCAATACAGCGTCTGGCTAATCTGGCAGACAAGGATGATCGTAAGGTTATCTGTTGCTGTAGTGGGTAAAGGATGATGGGAAAAGCGAATGCCGTCCTGTAATGGGGTGGATAAGGGATGAAACGATTGCCCTGACGCGAAAGCGTGCAGACTTCCATCTGGTGATCTATCGCAAGGTAGGTTTGTTAATCGCACCCGGCGGGGATGATGTATCAATCCCCGGTGGGGGTTGCTGCGTCTTTCCTTCCGGAAAAATGCGGGTGTAGCTCAATGGTAGAGCTCCTGCTTCCCAAGCAGGTGACGAGGGTTCGATTCCCTTCACCCGCTCCATTCAAACGGAGGTTGATATGGACGCAATGCAGTTCAATTGTGATGTCGCCTCCACTACGTGGCAGGCATGGCACGATGGGCTATCCTCCATATCCAACAAAACAAACGTAGACTTAGGTTGCAAATTCAGCTGGTCATTGATTGAGCCAATGACCTCATCCAATAGCCCAATATCCAGAATTGCATCTATATCAAACCGAAGGCAGATTTTCAGATCAGATAGGTCCAGAATATTTTTAATTGTCTGTGCATATTCAGGACTAGCCTCGTCGGCTAGATATATAAACCGTATCATGCGCGCAGAGGTATTACTTCCGCGCCTTGCTTGAGCTTGTCGAGATAATCCGCCCATGCCTGCATCATGGCGGTGCGCTCTGGTAGATACATCCGCCATGCTTCACGCTTGTATGCCGCCTTGATCTTGTTCGGCTCTTCATGGGCAAGCTGCCTTTCGAGCCATTCCTGCTTATATCCCATGTTGTCCAGGATTGTGGAGGCCATTGCTCTGAAGCCGTGCGGGGTCATTTCATCATTAGCCCATCCCATGCGCCGCAATGCTGAACGTATAGCGTTATCACTCATTGGCCTATCGTGATCGCGCTCGCCTTGGAATACATATTTGCCATGCCCCGTTAGCAGTTGAATTTCGCGCAGGATTGCCACGGCTTGAGTTGGAAGCGGAACAATATGCGTAACACCCATTTTCATTTTTTCAGGAGGGATAATCCATTCTGCTTTGTCCAGATCAAGCTCTACCCATTCCATCTTGCGGAGTTCGCCGGGGCGCACAAATAGCATGGGTGATAGTTTGAATGCACATTGCACAACGAAGGAGCCTTGATAGCCGTCAATGTCGCGCAGAAGTTCGCCCACTTTTTTGGGTTCTGTTATTGCAGCAAAGTGGTTGCCGCGCTTCACCGGAGGCAATGCCCCTCTCAGATCGCCCGTAGGGTCGCGCTCAGCACGTCCGGTTGCCACAGCATAGCGGAACACCTGCCCACATATAGCAAGAACGCGGTGCGCCGTTTCCAGTGCGCCACGGGCTTCTATCCGGCGTATCGCTGTCAGCAATGCAGGCGCGTTAATTTCGCCAATAGGCCGCGTGCCGACCCATGGGAACATATCATTTTCCAGTCGAGCAAGAATCTTGCTGGAATGATTCTCTTTCCAATTCGGTGAATGTTTTGCGAACCACTCACGGGCGATTATCTCAAAGCTGTTTTCTGACTGTGCCACGAATGCTACCTTTTGCGCCTGCTTCACTGCCACGGGGTCTACACCGTTCGCTATCAGCTTGCGCGCCTGTTCGCGCCGATCTCGCGCCTCGGCTAAGCTCATGGCAGGATATACACCGATTGCCAGCGTTTTGCGCTTTCCTGCCAAGCGGTAATCCATACGCCAATACTTCGCGCCATTCGGTTGCACCAGCAAATACATATTGCCGCCATCAGCTAACCTTTGCGGCTTGTCGGTTGCCTTCGATTTGCTTACCTCTAAAGCGGTCAGTGCCATGATTGCCCCCTTTTGACAGTATCAAATCTCAAATGACAGTATCTAAGGGGGGAATATACTGTCAAATGTTGCAAGATGCAATGAGATCGATTGATGCCGCTTGAGCGTAAAAAAACCCGCAAAGCCACTAGCAATACGGGTTTTAGTTCAGTTTCGAGGCTTTTTGAGACTGCCTTAAACAGTATTATGGTGGTGATAGGTGGATTTGAACCACCGACCTCAGCGTTATGAGTGCTGCGCTCTAACCACCTGAGCTATATCACCAGAAGTCTCATTGAAGAGGGCGGCATTTTCCGGATTTAGCCGCCGCTTGTCAATTATCACAAGCCACCGCTTTCAGTTCACTGCCGGCAAATTCATTTTGCAACGCCACCACTTTCGCGGATGTCTCCACATCCGGGTTCTTCAGCACGAATACGGTGAGCATGAACTTGCTCATGCGCTCGCCTGCCGTGGCAGATTTAACACCTTTACCCTTAATGCTCTCCAAAAATTTCTGCGCCGCCTCTTCGGTCTTGAAAACACCAAGAGAAATGGCATTCCGCCATTTTCCCGCTTCCTGCACGACAAAATATTCTTCCACGCCGAACGCCTTGAGTTGTGCGACTTTTTTGTCTGCATCGGCACGGGTTTTCAGCGGCGGTATGTACACCCAATAGCCGCTTGCGTGCTCAACCTGCCGCTGTGTGAGCCTGTCACCCAGCTTCAACGTATCCAGTGCTGCGGTTGCGCGCGTGAGATCGTTGCCGGAAAATTCGCTCCACTCCATGCAGACATCGGTTGCCTGCACAGCGGATTGGGTAGCAAGGGGGGGCGCAATCGGAGTCCGCAATAGCTTGATCTTCTCCGTGTTAAACGGCGGCTGAGATTGCAGGTTTTTGCTATCGCCAGTCCGTGTGCCACCCCATTGCATAAACGCAAAAAATAACAGACTGGCCAGCAGCAGCAACCAGAATAGCCCTTTCATCACACCCCCGTTTGTTATTTCTGTAAACTTTCCTGCCCGATTATTTGCAAGCCCTGCAACACCAGATTATCCACCCGCACCAGCGGCAGTTTGAGGTGCGGCTGCACGCTGTCCGCCGCGCCACCGCTCAGCAGACAGAGTGCACCAAGTATCCCGAGCAATTCGAACTGCTGCCGGATAGCGCCCGCAGTGGCCTGGATCGTACCGCTGAATATACCATCGGCGGTATTGCGCGGAAACTCGCACCAAACGCCCTCTGCTGCCGCCAGTTGTGCAGTACCTTCGATCAGGCTACGCCGCATCATATCCACACCCGGCAAGATCAATCCGCCGAGAAATTCGCCCTTGCCCGACAGCGCATCCACCGTTGTCGCAGTGCCGCAGTTCACCACCAGGCAAGCTGCGCGCACTTGATGCCATGCCGCGATGAGCGCCGCCCAACGGTCGCTGCCAAGTTGCGCAGCCTGCTGGTAAGCGTTGCGCACGCCGCACTGCTCATCCCTGGCCGTAACGAACTCGACCGGACAAGGCCACGCGGCACAGACCGCACGCAGGTGTTGCGCCACTTGCGTTCCCGCGACATTGGACACGAGAATTTTATGCGGCGAAGGCAAGGCTGCAAAGGCCTGCTGCAAGGCCGCCCATTCTGTAATGCCTGCCACACCCTGCCGCAGCCATACGCCATCCTCCGCCAGCGCCCATTTGATGCGGCTGTTACCGGCATCAAGCAGCAACATGTTCCGCTCCGCTTCTCAGGCTGACTTCGCCTGCATTAAAAAATTGCACGCCCTGCGCCGTCTCCAGCTTCAGCGCGCCATCTTCAGTCACGCCGCGCGCGATGCCGGCCACGCTGCTGCCATCCGGCAGCAACATGCACACCGGCTGGTTTTGCAAAGCATGATGGCTTTCCCATTCCGTGCGTAGCGCAGCAAAACCGTGTGCGGCGAACTCGTGCAACACCCCGTGCAACTCGCGCAATAATACCGCAAGCAAATGGTTGCGTTCCGGCACAACCTGCATTCCCGGCGGCGCCTTGGCTATCATGTCCGCCAAGCTGGTTACGGGCTGACCAATCTGGTGCAATACCGGCTGCGGCAGGGATAGATTCAGGCCGATACCGACCACCACCGCGCTTGGCCCCAGCATATCGCCCCGCGCCTCAATCAGGATGCCGGCCAGCTTTGTATTTCCTTTATGACCGTGCGTACCCAGCACATCGTTCGGCCATTTCAACCCTACGCCTTCCACACCAAGCTCGCGTAGCGCCCGCATCAACGCCACACCTGTCGCCAGGCTCAATCCGGACAGGGCAGACAGGCCGCACTCGAAGCGCCACAGCAACGAAAAAGTTAATGCGTTGCCCAAACCGGAATGCCAGGCACGCCCCAACCGGCCGCGCCCGCCGCTTTGCCATTCCACCGCCAACACGCTGCCGCCGGGTGCGCCCCAGTTTGCGGCATCCAACCCGGCACGCTGCAACAACAGGGTATTACTGGAGGATGCGCTGTCGAGAATTTCAATCCGGAAGTACCTGCCATGTTCACCCAAATGGCTGACAATACGTGCAGCATCCAGCCATTGCGGCGGATTAGCCAAGCGATAGCCGCGGCCGCGTACACTGCATAACGCCAGGCCATAACTCTCCATCCCGCGCAAGGCATTGCTCACGCTGGCGCGCGATATTTTCAATTGCTGCGCTAACATTTCACCGGAATGAAATTCGCCATCCGCCAGCAGGCGTAACAAGGTAAAGGTCAGCGGTTTGGGTACGTCCTGTTGCCGAAGCCGAAAAACTTTTGGCCGGGCACCCGATGGATGAATGCTATCCACAGAAGCATCCTTATTGCGGCAGGTTTTCCTGGGCTTCGGCCTGCTGGTCGAAGAAAGCCATAATTTCTTCCTTGCGCTTCATCGCATCCTGGTAACCGAGGTCAACCAGCGCACGGCAAAAACCTTTCTCAAACAGCAAATAGCTCACCAGATTCGCCCCGCTACGCCGCATCGCACCCACCCAACGCAACAGGTAACGGATAGTCCACGGCAGACTCGCGGCATGACGTTCGGCGATTTTCTCGATGGACTGGCTGGGCGCAATCACCAGCACGTCAACATGGCGCAGATTGGTTTTCTGCCGGATTTCCTCCGGCATCGTGCTTATGGTGCGGTTGATACGCTGCAAGCGCTCCAGATCCACCTCCAGGCTGTCCAAGAAGATGCTGTTCAGGGCATGTCCGGCGATCTGCGCCAGCGAGGGGTAGTCGCCGATGCGGCTGCGTCTGGGGGTCTCTACCCCTCCCTGCCCCACACCGATGACCAGCACCCGGTTCGCGCCCAAGTGCAGCGCAGAGCTGATGGGTGCAATCTGGCGCATCGAGCCATCGCCGAAATATTCACGGTTGATGCGCACCGCCGGGAAAATAAATGGGATGGCTGCGGATGCCAGCAAATGCTTGATATCGATCATGGTCGGGATGCCCAGGCGGCGCGCCCGCTTCCATGGCCGGATACCCTTCACGCCCTGATAGAAAGTCACCGAGTGCCCCGACCCATAGCCCGAAGCGGTAATGCTCAATGCGTACAGCACCCCAGCATCTATACTCTCCTGAATTTTCTCGCACGGCAAAGTTTCTGCCAGAAAAGTCACCAGTGGCGAATTGTCCAGCAGCGACACCCGGTTCAATTTATTAATGCCCAGGCTGTTCAACAACAGCCCGGCAACCCAGCGCCCGGTGTTGTTAAACACACCTACTGGGTCAGACCGGTAAATATCCTCGATGCGGGAGTTCTTCCAGATATTTAGCAGGTATTGCACTCCCTTGCGGAAGTGCAGCGCGTTCACGGCCAGCGTGACGGCATTCAGCGCACCCGCCGAGGTGCCGCAAATAATGGAGAAGGGATTGTGTGCATGGCGCGGCAAAATCTCGGCAATCGCCTTCAGCACGCCGACCTGATAAGCGGCACGTGCGCCGCCGCCGGTCAGGATCAGGCCGATCTTGCGTTCCATACCTAAATCGCAGCCATCAAGAAATTTCCAGGTCACCCGGCCCGACCTCGGCATGCACACTTTCGAGTGCATCGCGCAAGGTTTCTTCGGGCAGTTCGTTCACCAATGTCGATAGCATCTCTGCAGCTTCGGCAGCTTCCGCAGGCAAATGGCGGCCATCGGTATTGGCCACCAGCACGGCAGCGGCGCCCACTATCTTGAGCAAACCCGCGCGCTCGCCCATCAGCATTTCCAACTCCTCGCGCAGCATGGCGATTTCCTGCTTGTTTAATTTGTCCGGCATATCGTATCCTTTAAGAATCTATGGCAGATTATACCGTAGGCGGACAGGCTGGCCTGTAACATAGCGGAATACAAACCTTGGTACAATGCGCTGCCTTTTGAACCCGCACTTATTGAACCAAGACGGCTCAACCCAATCTCATCCCCTTATGAAGCAGATCGAACTGACTGGCGGCGAACACGCTGTCCTGCTAATCCACGGCTTGCAGGGAGTGCCCACCGAAATACAGGCGCTCGCCAAGCGCCTGCACAAGGCAGGTTACACCGTGCGCGTGCCGCACTTCAAGGGCTATGGCTACATGGCAGGTGATAACGCGCATTCGGTAACGCCGTGGCGGGATTGGCGTAACCAGGTGCTGCTCGAGTTACGCGACCTGAAGCGCCAGCACAAGACTGTTTCCATCGGCGGATTGTGCATAGGCGCAGTGCTGGCGCTGAGCGTGGCGGAGGAAGCCAGCGAGGAAATCAGCGGCCTGTCGCTGCTCGCCACCACCCTGTTCTATGATGGCTGGAGCATCCCTTGGTATCGCTTCATGCTGCCGTTCGGTTACTACACTCCGTTCCGTTATCTGTATACCTACAAGGAGCGCGAGCCGTTCGGGCTGAAGAACGAGCAACTGCGCCGGTGGGTAGCGCGCGAGATGAGCCACAAGACATCGTCCATCGCCGACGCTTCCAACCTGACGCTACCTGCTATTCACGAGGCCGAGTTGCTGATCAAATCGGTCAAGCGTAACCTGCTCAAGGTAACTGTACCAGCGCTAATCATCCATGCCGTAGAGGATGATGTTTCGACGCCGCGTAGTGCCGATTTCGTGGTCAACCACATCGGCTCCAATAAGGTGCAGAAGATATTGTTGCACGACAGCTACCATATCATCACCATGGACAACGAGCGCGAACTGGTAGCCGACGAGACCATCAAATTTTTCAATAACCTCACCGGAAGAAGCATGCCTGACGTCAGTACAGATGGCAGGCCTGTGGTATCATCCGCGCCACGCTTAAGCCTTGTACATGCCGCTTAAACAGGACCCCTGCAAACAAGATAAAATGAGTACACTGCACACCATACAGCACATGATGGCGGAACAATTCGAGCTCAAGAAAGATGATCTTGTTCCCGACGCACAGCTTGAATCACTCGGCTTGGATTCACTGTCGGTAATCGAATTCATGTTCAATCTTGAAGATGAATTCAAGATCAAACTGCCGGATGAACGCGTCGAAATCAAAACTGTCCGGGACATCGTCAGCATTGTCGATCGCCTGCTGGCGGAACAAAAAACTACTCCCTGAACACCGACCTTGCCATGGCTCGCCGCGTCGTCATCACCGGACTGGGTGTTATTTCCCCGGTCGGCAAGAACCCCAAGGAGTTCTTCGACAACCTGATGGCGGGCCGTTCCGGCATCCAGCGCCTGCAAAGCGATTTCACCGACCAACTCTCCACCCGCATAGCCGCACAGATACAAGGATACAATCCTGCCAATTATTTTTCCAAAATCAAACTCTCCGGCATCGAACGCTTCAGCCAGTTTGCGCTGATTGCAGCGGAACAGGCGGTGAAGGATGCCGGACTCGAACTGGCGGAACATGAGCAGCAGCGCGCCGGGGTATATCTGGGTACCGGCATGGGTGGCGCAACCACCCTGGAAGATGGCTATATTGAACTGTTCCAGCGCGACAACCCGCGCATCAAACCGTTGAGCGTACTGCTGGCGATGAACAATGCTGCCGCCTCGCACCTGTCGCTCGCCTATCAACTGCAAGGGCCGAACGTCACTTATTCCACGGCCTGCTCCTCTTCTGCTATCGCCATCGGCGAGGCTTACTGCAAAATCAGGGATGGCTACGCCGATGTCATGCTGGCGGGCGGATCGGAAGCGATGCTCACCCACATCGCGATGAAAGCGTGGGAAGCCTTGCGCACGCTGGCACGGGAAGATACGCACGATCCGGCCGCATCATGCAAACCGTTCGCCAGGGATCGTACCGGTTTGGTGCTGGGCGAAGGTGCGGCAGTACTGGTGCTGGAAGATGCTGAACGCGCCGTCAAACGCGGCGCACGCATCTATGCGGAAGTCGCGGGTTATGATTGCTCATCGGATGCATTTCATATCACCAAACCAGATGCTGCCGGGCAAACACGCGCGATGCTCAGCGCACTGCGCGATGCCAAACTACAAGCGCAGGATATCCATTACATCAACGCACACGGTACGGCAACGCTGGCGGGCGACATTGAGGAAACCAAAGCGATCAAGCAGGCATTCGGCAAACACGCTTACCGCGTGCCGGTGAGCTCCACCAAGTCCATGCACGGCCACCTGATGGGTGCGACCGGCGCGGTGGAATTCATGGCAGCCGTGTTGGCGCTGCAACACAACGCCATTCCGCCCACCATCAACCTGCATCAGCCCGACCCGGAATGCGACCTGGATTACGTGCCGAATGTGGGGCGGCGCAACATCGAACTGAATGCCGTGATGTCCAACTCGTTTGCCTTCGGCGGCAGCAACGCAGTGCTGATCGCAAAACGTTTTTTATGGCAATCAACTCCTGAGCGTCGCTAATAACTTTTCCAGCCGCTTCACCGACACGATCACCGGCGTCTTCAGTTCCTGCGCAAACAGCGACACGCGCAATTCCTGCAACAGCCAGCCGAAGTCTTCCAGCCGTACATCTGTATTGTCCTGCTGCGCCAGCCTTAGCTTTTGCCACACCTGCAACAACGGCTGTATTTGCGCCATGCATTGCGCATCGCGCATAGAGTTGCTGCGTAGCTTTTCAATGCGCACATTGATCGCCTTGAGATAGCGAGGCACATGCTGCAAGCGCTCGTAAGAAACCCGCGCAATCCACTCCTTACCCAGCAGCCATTCGCACTGTGTGCGCATATCCTGAACGGCCTGTGCGTGCACCTTGGCGGCTTGCAGACTTTTCTGCACCTGCTGATATTCGTTCAATACCGCACCGGCCAGCCGCGCGATTTCCTGCGCCACCAGGGCCAGACGGCTTTTTGCTTCCTTGCAGCGCACGGTAAATTCTTTCTCATTGCCCGGCCACGCCTCCATCAGGCAGCAGCGCTCGAATGTCACCGATAAAATCTGCCGCTGCAAATCCTGCTGGCTGCCAAACGGTAAAAATTGCATCGCCATTGCTTGCAGGCCGGTCAGTTTTTTTTCCAGAAACTTTACCTGCTCTTTCAGTGCCAGCATGAACAGGCGTATAAGCCCCTTGCGATGCGCGGCCTGCGCTTCTTCGCGCGTATCGAAAGCACATAGCGAAACGGCATCACCATCATCCACCAGCGCGTTAAACAGCGTCACTGTTTGGCCGGCGCGGCGCAATTCCGAAGTATCCTTGAAGTCGCCGAAGCTCCAATCGGTGAAGCGCTCAAGTGCTTTTGCCGCACCTTCTATTTTTGCAGGCAATGGCTCCGACTTTGGGGCCAGTTCGGCGCGCAACTGGGTGAAATTACGCGACACGCCCAACTGCCTACCGTGTTCATCCGCCACATAAAAATTCATCAGCAGATGCAGCGGCAATTGCTCCAGCCGAAATGCATCCAGCGGCACGTCGAATTGTTTTTGCGCACGGATATAGCGCGCCAATGCCTGAACCAGAGGCAGATCAGAAGGCGGCACATCACGGCAGAAGGCGGCGGCAAATTCCGGCACCGGCACCAGATGGCGGCGCAGTTTCTGCGGCAGCGTCTTCACCAGTTGCACCACTTTCTCCGCCAGCAGGCCGGGCACCAGGTATTCGCAACGCGGCGCGGATACCTGGTTGATCAGGGCCTGTGGCACAGTCAGCGTCACGCCATCGTCGCTCTTGCCCGGCGCAAAGTTGTAGGCCAACGCATAGCTGACATTATTCATCACCATCTGCGGCGGGAATTGGTCGGTGGTGATGCCCGCCGCCTCGTGGCGCATCAGGTCGTCGCGTTGCAGGTAAAGCAGTTTCGGTTTATCACGCTCCGCCTCCTTGCGCCAAGCCTCAAATGCCGCGCCGTTGTAGATATGCGGGGGAATGCGGCTGTCGTAAAAAGCAAAGATCAATTCCTCATCCACCAGCACATCGGGGCGGCGCGCTTTGTGTTCCAGCGCCTCGATGTCGTGGATCAGTTTCTGGTTGTGCGCAAAGAATGGCGCAAGCGTGTTGAACTCACCCGCCACCAGCGCCTGGCGGATGAATACCTCGCGCGACTCAGCCACGTTCATCGGCCCGTAATGCACGCGCTTTTTAGGATTGATGATCAAGCCATACAGCGTGCTGCGCTCCCATGCCGCCACCTGCGCCGCCTTCTTCTCCCAGTGCGGGTCGAAATAGTGGCGCTTGATCAGGTGTGCGCCCACTTCTTCCAGCCATTCCGGTTCGATGCGCGCCACACAGCGCGCATACAGCTTGGTGGTTTCTGTCAATTCGGCTGCCATCACCCATTTCGCACCCTTCTTCGCCAGCACCGAATTCGGCACGATGAAAAATTTTATTTCGCGTGCGCCAAGATAATACGGCTCCCGGTCCATGCTCTTGCAGCCAATGTTGCCCAGCAAGCCCGTTAACAAGGCCTTGTGGATCTGCTCATGATTCGCGGGCTGCTCGTTCAGCCGCATGCCCATCTCCGCCACCTGTGCATGCAACTGCTGATACAGCTCATGCCATTCACGCAGACGCAACGGCGACAAGAAACTTTCGCGGCACTCATTCGCCCACAAACGGTTGGATTTTTTATGCTTCACTGCCTGCTGGAACCACGCCCATAACTTCAAGTAGGCAAGGAAGTCAGAACGCTCGTCGTTGAAGCGCTGGTGCGCGGCATCCGCCGCCTCGCGCCGCTCCGACGGGCGGTCACGCGGGTCTTGCAGCGACAGCGCACTGGCGATGATGAGGATTTCCTGCAGGCAGTGATATTGCCGCCCGGCGAGCAGCAGGCGTGCAATCTTCGGGTCGAGCGGCAGTCTGGCGAGTTCGCGTCCCAGCGGGGTCAATTGCCGCGCCTCGTCAATCGCACCAAGTTCGGCAAGCAACTGATAACCATCAGTGATAGAACGCGAACCCGGCGGCTCGATAAACGGGAACTGCTCTATGTCGCAGCCCCGACACGGTGGGGCGGAGCCCTCTGGTGCGGGAGGGGCTGCTGGGCGACCGTTCCCGCAATCGACTGGCTTCGCCAGTAACGTGTCACGATCGCCGCCCAAATTCAGCGCACTCATGCGCAGAATGACGGTAGCCAGGGACACCCGAAAAATTTCCGCATCGGTGTATTCGGCACGCGCCTGAAAACTTTCTTCATCGTACAGGCGCACGCAAATCCCGCTCATCACCCGCCCGCAACGTCCGGCGCGCTGGTTAGCGGCGGCGCGTGAAATCTTCTCCACGTGCAACTGCTCCACTTTCTGCCGGATGCTGTAACGGTTGACACGCGCCAGCCCGGAATCGATCACGTAGCCGATATTGGGCACGGTGAGCGAAGTCTCTGCCACGTTGGTGGCCAGCACCACGCGGCGCATGCCGGAAGCCGGCTTGAATACGCGGTCCTGCTCGGCAGCCGACAGGCGCGAGAACAGCGGCAATATTTCCACCCCCTTGGGATGATGCTTGCGCAAGGCTTCCGCCGTGTCGCGTATTTCGCGCTCGCCCGGCAGGAACACCAGCACGTCGCCGCGCAAGCCGCCTATCGAAAGCTCATCCAGCGCGCTGCATACCGCCTGCGGCAAATCTTCCTGCTCGCCCTCGGCATTTTCCTGTGGAGAGCGGTAGCGGATTTCAACCGGATAGCTGCGGCCGGACACCTGCATGATAGGCGCGCCGCTAAAATGCCTGGCAAAGCGCTCTGCATCCAATGTCGCCGAGGTGATGATAAGCTTCAGGTCAGGGCGACGCGGCAGCAACTGCTTGAAATAGCCCAGCAGGAAATCAATGTTGAGCGAGCGCTCATGCGCCTCGTCGATGATAATGGTGTCGTATTTTTTTAGCTGTGGATCACCCTGGATTTCCGCCAGCAGGATGCCGTCGGTCATCAGCTTGATGCAGGTGTCGGGCGATACCTTATCGTTGAAGCGTATCTTGAAACCCACCGCCCCGCCCAACTCGGTCTTCAGTTCGTGCGCAATGCGGTTGGACACCGAGCGTGCCGCCACGCGGCGCGGCTGGGTGTGTGCAATCACGCCTTGCACGCCACGACCTATGCTCAAACAGATTTTCGGCAACTGCGTGGTCTTGCCCGAACCTGTCTCTCCGCACACGATGACCACCTGATGCTCGCGTATAGCCTGCGCCAATTCGTCGCGGCGCAACACTACCGGCAGGTCGGCGGGATACTCAAGCGGAATGAGGCTTTCGATGCGCGCCGCACGGCGCGCTTGGGGAGAATTAGCGGGAAAAATCATGGCGCGCGATTGTACCTGACAATGCACCGGCGAAAACCTTCAGGGGAACACTCAAGAACGAGCTCATGCATCACTGGAAGTGAACCAGAACGCAGCAGCTCTATGTAGAACTGCTGCTTAACCCGTCGGACTCCACTATTACCGTCAGGCCTCAGTGACTGTCCTGAGCTTGTCCATGCGCATCACAGCGCTTCACTGATTTGACGGGTGGCAAATAACGCACCAGCTCATTCAATGCCAGTCGATAGACATCGCGTTTGAACTCGATCACGCTGTCCATCTCGACCCAGTAATCATTCCAGCGCCAGGCATCAAATTCAGGGTGGCACGAGGCGCGCAGGCAGACATCGCAATCGCGCCCGACCAGGCGCAGCAAGAACCATATCTGCTTCTGCCCCTTGTAACTGCCACGCCACTCACGCTTCACCCAATGCTGCGGCACCTCATAACGCATCCACTCGCGCGTGCGGCCCAGTATCCGGACATGGCCAGGCTGCAAGCCCACCTCTTCCTGCAATTCGCGGTACATCGCCTGCTCCGGCGTTTCGCCGTGCTGGATACCGCCTTGCGGAAACTGCCATGAGTCCTGTCTGATGCGCTTACCCCAAAACACCTGGTTATGGGCATTAGTGATAATGATGCCGACATTGGGGCGGTAACCATCACGGTCAACCATTTTCGCCACCTGTTCGGTTAATTTCGATAGGGTGGATTTTTTCACATTTCACGGCATATTGAAAGAGAACTCACCACAATCGGTGCAGCATGAGCGCCCTGTTCACGGTAAAATCAAAAACATTAGTTTTATTGTCGGCAAAATAACATCATGCGCGTCTCAAAATTTTTCATTTCAACCTTGAAAGAAGCACCGTCCGAAGCCGAACTTATCAGCCATCGCCTGATGCTGCGCGCCGGTTACATCAAAAAGCTTGCCAGTGGCCTGTACACTTGGATGCCGCTTGGCCTGCGCGTGCTGCGCAAAGTGGAAAACATCGTACGCGAGGAGATGGACAGGAGCGGCGGGATTGAACTGCTGATGCCCGCCGTGCAGCCCGCCGAACTGTGGCAGGAAACCGGGCGCTGGGAAGTATTCGGCCCGCAGATGCTTAAAATCAAGGATCGCCACGACAACCAGTTTTGTTTTGGCCCGACCCATGAAGAAGTCATCACCGACATCGCGCGCCGCGAAATAAAAAGCTACCGCCAACTGCCGCTGAATTTCTACCAGATCCAGACCAAGTTCCGCGACGAGGTGCGCCCGCGCTTCGGCGTGATGCGCGCACGTGAATTCCTGATGAAAGACGCCTACTCCTTCCACGCCAACTATGAAAGCCTGGAGCAGACTTACCGCGTGATGCATGAAACCTACAGCCGTATCTTCACCCGCCTGGGGTTGCAGTTCCGCGCCGTGGCGGCGGAAACCGGCGCCATCGGCGGCAGCGGCTCGCATGAATTCCACGTGCTGGCCGATTCCGGAGAGGACGCGCTGGCGTTCTGCCCGACTTCCGATTACGCGGCAAATGTGGAGCTGGCGGAGGCGGTTGCGCCCCAAGTTGCTCCGGCCGCGCATCTGGAAACGATGGTGAAAACCATTACTCCGGGGCAAAAGTCCATCGGGGAAGTGTCCGCCTTTCTGAATGTCACACTGCAACAAGTGCTCAAGAGCATAGCGGTGATTGCAGGGGATGGCGGTTTCGCCCTGCTGCTGCTGCGCGGCGACCACACGTTGAATGAAATCAAGGCCAGCAAGGTATTGGGCGAGTTCCACTTCGCCAATGATGAGGAAATTCACCACCACATGGGCTGCCGTCCCGGCTATATCGGCCCGGCAAATTCCCATGTGCGCATTTTTGCTGATCGCGCTGCCGCCGCGATGAGCAACTTCGTCTGCGGCGCCAACGAAGATGGCTTCCACTACACCGGAGCCAACTTCGGGCGCGATGTGGTATTGCTTGAAACCGCCATTGCCGACATCCGCAACGTCGTCGCGGGCGACCCCAGCCCGGACGGTATGGGTCATCTGGAGTTGTGCCGGGGCATCGAAGTCGGCCACATCTTCCAGTTGCGCACCAAGTATTCCGAGGCACTTAAAGCCACCTATCTGGACGAGAACGGCAAGGCACAGGCGCTGGAAATGGGCTGTTACGGCATCGGCGTATCGCGCATCGTGGCCGCCGCCATCGAGCAGAATTACGACGAGCGCGGCATCACCCTGCCCGTGGCAATGGCTCCATTCCAGGTTGCCATCGCACCCATCGGCATCAAGAAAAGTGAAGCGGTACGCAACGCCGCTGAACAACTCTATGCCGAACTTACTGCGGCAGGAGGCATCGAAGTGCTTATGGACGACCGCGACGAGCGCCCCGGCGTGATGTTTGCCGACCTGGAACTCATCGGTATCCCGCACCGCATCGTGATCGGTGAACGCGGTCTGAAAGAGGGCATGGTGGAATACAAGGGACGGCGCGATGCGGAAGCGCAACACGTCCCCTTGAAAGATATCGTCAAGCTCGTACAATTAAAACTATGCGACTGACCCAAAAATGTTATCCGCATTATCTCGTGCTGCCGCTGCTGGCGGCGGGGTTGCTGTTTGCATCCGCAGCACAAGCTGGGGCGCAAGCCTATACGCCGCTCTCCGCCAGTGTGCGTGCGGTGTTGCAGCATAGCGTGTCAGACCAGGCCGTAACCAAACCGGTATTTGCCACGCAATATGAAGCCGATGTTTGGCTGAATGAAATGTCGCGTCGTTTGCAAAAACGGATGCCGGATACCGGATACCGCACGGACTTTCTCAAGACCGTGCATTACGAAGCCAAGCGCGCCGGATTGGATCCGCAAATGGTGCTGGGGCTGATTGAAGTGGAAAGTGGTTTCAAGAAATACGCCGTCTCCAACGCGGGGGCGCGCGGCTATATGCAGGTAATGCCGTTCTGGGTAAGGGAGATCGGCACGTCAGACCACAACCTGTTTCACCTGCGCACCAACCTGCGCTACGGTTGCACCATTCTGCGCCACTATCTGGACATGGAGAATGGCAACCTCTACCGTGCCCTTGGGCGCTACAACGGCAGTCTGGGCAGGTCTGAATATCCCAATATGGTGCGCGCCGCCTGGCACAAATACTGGGATACCGCGCCGAAATTACGCAGCTCCCTATCGGCCAAATCCGATGAAAAATTGTCGGCACGCCACACCGCCGGTTCCGATATCCAGCACGCCGGCTAACCCGGCAAGTAGTCAAATTATTATTTCTTGTGGATATATTCTTCCACATTATCGCGCGTGATAGCGCCTTCCTGATGGCCTACCTGTTTGCCGGTTGGGTCAAACAGGTAAGTAGTCGGCAACGCATCCACTTCGCCAACCTGCGCTGCCATTTTATGAGTGCCCAGCACTATTGGATACGAAATGGCATGCTGCTCGGCAAACTCCATTACTCCCTTGGACGAGGAATAATCCAGCGCAATACCGATTACCACCAGGTCGGTGTCCTTGTGCGCATTGTGCAGTGAGATCAGGTCAGGAATTTCTTCCAGACAAGGCGGACACCAGGTCGCCCAGAAGTTCACCAACACCCACTTGCCACGGTAGTTGGACAGGCGTTGCTCCTGCCCGTACATATCCTTGAACACAAACTCATGCGCCGCAGCACTGAACGCGGTCAGCCACAAGCACGCTGCCAACAACACACGTAGCGGTTTGCGAGTTGGGCAAAAAGCAACCCGTCCCTGCTTACCCCGCTTCATTAGTGTTCATCCACAGTTTCAGCACTCTCTTCCGGCTCACCTTCTTTCGACTTCGCGCCATGTTCGGCGGAATGGGTCAAATAGAGCGCCAAGGCAACCAATGCGATACTGCCGCCCAGATAGAGCAGGTCAATCGGCGCGGACATCTTCATGTTCAGCGCCTCTTCGAACAGCGTGACTATCATGATCATGATGATCACCTTGGCCAGGCGCGATTTCAAGTCGTCCAGGCTGCTGATCACCAGTATCTTGCTGGATGCCTTGCTGCCGTGCGCTTGGTCAATGTCGCTGATGAACAACTCGTACAGGCCGAGCGAAAAGATCAGCATCACGGTTGCCAGCAGGTAACCGTCCACCACCTCAACAATGTGCGACACCGTGCTATCGTGCAGCGCCTTGCGCGCCTCTTCGGTCATTTCTGGAGAAGCATAATGCAACGTATGCTGCACCAGATACACCACATCCACCGTAGCCATATAAAAAATCGCGAAGCCGGCAAACAAGCTACCCAACACGGCTGTCAGAACAACAAACCGGCTGTTCCACAGCGATCCTTCAAGAAACCATTCCAGGAATTTCATGTATTCCTCTCAAACAAAATAACTACCGGCGCGCATTAGAGCGCAAAAGCGTGCGCCGGGCAAGCCGTGCGGAATGGCTGCTACACATGATAATGCGAGGTGCAGCCAAATGTATAAAACCGGGGTTTTGGTTCATTCAGGCGTTCTTCAGCTTCTTCTCAAAATCTTCCAATGGCACCGGCTTGCCGAATAAATATCCCTGATAGGCCATGCATCCAATCTTCTCGAGGAAATCACGTTGCGCCTGTGTTTCCACACCTTCGGCAATCACTTCCATGCCCAGGTTGTTGGCCATGCCGACAATGGTTTGGACAATCACCGCATCGGTCGATTTTGTGCCGATGTTGCGCACGAAAGATTGGTCAATTTTCAGTTGGTCTATTGGCAGTTGTGTCAGATAAGCCAGCGATGAATACCCTGTACCAAAATCATCCATGGAGAAACGCACTCCCATTTGTTTCAGTGCATGCATTTTGGCAACGGTATCTGCAACATCGTCGAGCACCATGCTCTCGGTCAATTCGAGCTTGAGGCGCGACGGGATGATGGCGGTTTGGTTAAGCACTTCACTCACCTGCTCAACAAAATCCGGCTGATGGAATTGCCCCGCGCTGATATTGACCGCAAGCTGTAAATCATGGGTGTGCGGGTTTGACTCCCACGTTTTAATCTGTTTGCAAGCAGTCTCCAATACCCATTGCCCAATGGGGATAATGAGGCCGTTTTCTTCTGCCAGCGGGATAAATTTCATGGGTGAGACCAAGCCGTGCAGGGGATGAATCCAGCGTAGCAAAACCTCCGCGCCGAGAATATGGCCCATTTGGTCAACCTGCATCTGGTAGTAAAGCCTGAATTGCTGTTGCTGCAGTGCAGCGCGCAGGTCGGACTCCAGCGCCGTGAGTTCCTCCAGCGCGGCCTGCATGGTGGGGTCGAAGAAGCGCAGCATATTGCGACCGGATTGCTTGGCTTGATGCATCGCCGTATCCGCGCGCTTTAGCAAATCATCCACGGACATCTCGTGTTTGTGGAACATGCTGACACCGATGCTGCTGGTGGTGTGGTATTCATGCCCTTGCAGGGAATATGGCTGGTTGAGAGCGCCATGAATTTTTTCGGCCACTACCCTGGCTTGTGCTTCAGCATGATCTGCTTCCTCGCCCAGGTTTTCGAGCACCGCCACAAATTCATCTCCTCCGAGGCGGACAATCATGTCATCCTTGCCAACGCAGGCTTTAAGGCGGCTGGCCACTTTTAACAGGATAAAATCGCCGACGCTATGTCCCTTGGTGTCGTTGATGGATTTGAAGTTGTCGAGGCCTATGAACATGAGCGCGCCATGCCCGGTTCCTCCGCCGGTAGCGAGTGCCTGGTACAAATGATCCATCAGCATGCGGCGGTTGGGCAACTGGGTGAGCAGGTCGTAGAAGGCGAGGCTGTGGATATCGGCCTCACTCTGTTTGCGTTCCGTGATGTCGGTGGCGGAGCCGACGAAGTGTGTAACTTCTCCATCCTCGCCGGTGACCGTGGTGATGCTGAGCCACTCTGGATATACCTCGCCGCTCTTGCGCCGGTTCCATACCTCGCCGCTCCATTGGCCAGAGCTTTTGATCGACTGCCACATCTCGGCATAGAACTTGGCGTCGTGCCGCCCGGATTGCAGCAGGCGCGGAGTTTTCCCATGCACTTCCTCACGCGTATAGCCGGTCACTTCGGTGAAGGCCGGGTTCACGTCTACTATGCGACCATTAGTGTCGGTAATAACAATGCACTCATGGGCGTGGGCAATGACGCTGGCCGACAATTGCAGGCTGCGTGATTTCTCCCGCAGACGCAAAAATGCAAAGGCTGCATAACCGAGCATGGACAGTGTCGCCAGCAACAGGAAGAAGCGATACCCTGCTGCGCCCCCCTCCAGGCGGTCATAATAATGCTGGTAGGCTTCACCCAAGTGATCATTCTCACCGCTGCTGGTCAATTGCCGTATCAGGACGGGCATGTCATGCTCGATTTTGTCGATATTGCGAATATGGCGCAGCAGGAGGTCAAAATTCTTGCGGGTGTTGGGTGCCGTCTTCTCTGCGGCCTTTTCCAACGCGGTAATACTTGCCTCAATGTGTTCATGCTCATGTGCCGAGGCATTAATGCGTTTGAACAGCACCTCCTCAGTGAGGCTGTCAATGCTTTCATGCATCGCCGTGCCGGGTTTGAAATCCTTCTCCAGATCATCCCGCGCATGCGGCAGGTAGGCCAGCGAGTTTTTCAGCACCGAATTGTTCGATTTGAATTTTTCCAGCGCCCCCTGTTCGGCCAGAAGCCGCTGCTCGAGCAACGCCAGTTGCTGCTGGAATTCGGTGTCTTTGCGCAGGTCGCGGGCTGCCTCACCATTGCGCAATTCGCGCCCGATATCGCGCATGCTTTTGCTGAGTGCGGTCACATAGTCATAATTGTTCGCCAGATTAAAATGCAGCTGCAAAACGGCCTCGCCGAGCCGCGCATCATCCATCTGCAATTGGCTGAAATAACCCAGAAGGGCATTGTGGCGGCGCAGATCGATCGGTTGCGTTAGAATAAAAACAACGACAAGAAGCACCGCCGCCGCAACCGCAGCGGCTATGCGATACAGGTCTGTATACGCGCTCCCGCGCTTAAACGGCTTCATTCGAGCGGCTTTCCATGGTATTCCCCAGTCAGGGTATGGAGAAATGCGACAATCTTTTTCAAATCGCCAGTGCTGATCTGTTCACCGAGCTGATAGCGCGCCATTACCCGCACAGCTTCCTCCAGAGACTTTGCCGAACCATCATGCAGATAAGGCGGAGTCAAGGCGATATTGCGCAACGAAGGCACCTTGAAGAAATAGCGGTCCTCTTCCTGTTTTGTTATGCTGAACCGTCCGAGGTCAGCTTCATTGATATTGCCCCGCACAGAAAAATAATCTTCCATGACGCCGAGTTTCTGGTAAGTATTGCCGCCGATATTCATGCCCTGATGGCAACTGATGCAGCCCAGTTGTTTGAACAGGCGATAGCCTGCCTGCTCTTCCTCGTTCAAAGCGGTGCGTTCGCCGCGCAGAAACCGGTCGAAGCGGGAATTGGGCGTAACCAGCGAGCGCTCGAAAGTGGCGATGGCATCCCTGACGTTGTGAGGCTGGATTCCATCGCTGTAAATGGCCGCGAACCCGGTGCGGTAAGCCTCATCTTTCGACAGCGTGGCAATGGCCTGCGGCCAGGTTGCGCCCATCTCCGCCGGGTGCTGTAGCGGGCCGTCTACCTGCTCTTCCAGTGTCTCAGCCCGGCCATTCCAGAACTGGCGGAAATTGAAGCCGCTGTTGAACACCGTCGGCGCATTGATCCCGCCTTCTTTGCCGCCGATGCCGCGCGAGCGAACCAGCCGATCCACCCCGCCGCCGGAAAGGCTGTGGCAGTTGGCGCAAGACACCGTACCATCGCCTGAAAGTTTGACGTCGTGAAACAGGCGGCGGCCAAGCTCAACCTTTCTGTCATCGAGGGA
>CAITJF010000122.1 GCA_903892645.1 uncultured Nitrosomonadales bacterium
AGCTGCGCCAGCCGGGCGAACTGCTGGCGCTCAAAGTCTGCGACATGGCGATGGGCTCGGCCGGCTTCCTGGTGCAGGTGGTGCGCTACCTTTCGGAGCTGCTGGTCGAATCCTGGGCGCGCTACGGCCCGGGCGACGGCGCGCATGGCGACGTGGAACTGGCGGTGTTTGGCGAAGCGGCGGCGACGATGACGCCCGAAGACCGCCTGATCTACGCGCGCCGGCTGGTGGCCGAGCGCTGCGTGTATGGGGTGGACAAAAACCCGCTGGCGGTCGAAATCGCCAAGCTCTCGCTCTGGCTGGTGACGATGGCGAAAGACCGGCCCTTCACCTTCTTGAACCATGCCCTCAAATGCGGCGATTCACTGGTGGGGGCGAGCGAGGAGGAATTCTTGCGCTGGGCCAACCGCAAGAAATCGGCGGCCATGTCTCTGGACCAGGAAGTGCTGCGCGAGGAGCTGGACAAAGCTAGACGACTCCGCAAGCAACTCGAATCGTTTGTAGTACGGGACGTGCAGGACGCGGCGACGAAAGAGGGTATTCTGCAGGAAGCCGAAACGGTGCTGGTGCATATCCGGCGCGGGGCAGACCTGATTACCGGGGTCAAATTATTAGGTTTGAAAGTGGATGAAACTGAAGACATGCAGGTGCGCTTGCTAGACCCATATCTCGCGGGATATTACGATGGTGAGATTGAAATTAAGAAATACCCAGACGCCGCGCATGCGTTAAATTTAGCGAACAAAGAGCGAGTTTTCCACTGGGAATTTCAGTTCCCTGAGGTATTTGAAAATGGCGGCTTTGATTTGGTTTTGGGAAATCCACCGTATATTGGTGGGCAAAAGATTTCCGGATTATTTGGAGATAATTATCGTTTGTATATAGTTACTCATATTGGAAATAACGTGAAAGGGTCGGCGGATATTTGTGGATATTTCTTCTTAAGATCGTGGCGCATCTTAAAAAAGTCCTCAATCATGGGTTTTATTGCCACTAGTTCAATTGCAGAGGGTGATACAAGAGAAGTAGCCTTGGAGCAAATAATCAAATCTAGGGGAGTAATAATAAACGCCTCGACTCGGCAGAATTGGCCAGGCACTGCAAGTGCCACATATATCCCAATTTGTATTTGGAAAGGGAATTGGACAGGCGCTTATACTTTGAATGGCTCAAATGTTACTGGAATTACTTCATTCTTAACTGATAGTACAACACCGACAGAAAAACCGAAAAAATTGGATGCAAATTCAGGATTTTCCTATCAAGGTGCTGTTCCATTAGGCCAAGGTTTTGTTCTGTCCTCTCTGGAAAAGGATGAACTTATAAGAAAAAATCCTAAAAATGTGGACGTAATTTGGCCTTACATTACAGGTAAAGAGCTAAATATGTATTTTGACCATCATACAGATGATTGGATTATCAATTTTCACGATTGGCCATTAAACAAAGAAAATAAGCCCATAGATTATCTTGGTCCTTTGGCTTCAGACTATCCTGAATGTTTGGAGATCATTAGAATAAAAGTAAAGCCACAAAGAGATCAAGTTAATAGGAAAGTGAGACGTGAACGTTGGTGGCAATACGGAGAATTGGCTAAAGGATTATACCTAGCGATAGAAAAATATGAGAAGGTTTTTGCAATCGCACAACAAGCTACAAAATACGTTGAATTTGGATTGGTCCCAATTGGAACAGTTTTCTCAAACGCAGTTGCGGTTTTTGCGTCTGATGATTTTGGATTATTTGGTTTGCTGACTAGTTCATTTCACAAAGCGTGGGCACGTCATTATGGTTCTTATAACCTAGAACTGCTTAGGTATGCCCCTTCTGATCTACTTGAAACGTTTCCTTTTCCTAAAGAACTTTTCGCGGTAAAAAACAATGGCGAAGCGTATTTCTTTTACAGACAAGAAATTATGTTTTTTCGAAAAGAAGGCCTAACCGATACATACAATCGTTTCCACAACCCCGACGAACACGCCGCCGACATCGCCCACCTGCGCGAACTGCACGCCGAGATGGACAACGCCGTCGCTGCGGCCTACGGATGGGAGGACCTGGCGCTGGGGCACGGCTTCCACGAAACCGCCCAGGGCACGCGCTTCACCATCAGCGAGGCGGCGCGGCGCGAGGTGCTGGCGCGGCTGTTAAAGCTCAATCACGAGCGCTATGAGGAAGAGCAGCGCCAGGCCGGCCTGCAAGAAAAGCCCAAGAAAGCCGCCAAAGACAAGCCCGCCCC
>CAITJF010000123.1 GCA_903892645.1 uncultured Nitrosomonadales bacterium
ATTAAACATTGAAACGGAAGTGCATCACATCTCCATCCCGCACCACATAGTCCTTGCCTTCCAGACGCATCTTGCCTTTCTCCTTGGCGCCCGCCTCGCCCTTGCAGGCGATGAAGTCCTCGTAACTGATGACTTCGGCGCGGATGAAACCATGCTCGAAATCGTTGTGGATGACACCCGCCGCCTGCGGCGCGGTATCGCCGACATGAATGGTCCAGGCGCGCACTTCTTTCACTCCGGCGGTGAAGTAGGTCTGCAAGCCGAGCAGCTTGTAAGCCACGCGGATCAGACGGTTCAGACCGGGCTCTTCAAGGCCAACGTCGGCCAGAAATTCTTTTTTGTCTTCATCGGAAAGCTCAGCAATTTCCGCTTCCAGCGCGGCGCAGATCGGTACAACAGGCGCGCCTTCCCTGGCGGCATACTCTTCCAGCCGCACCAGTAGAGGGTTGTTGCTGAAGCCATTTTCTGCCACGTTGGCGACATACATGGCAGGCTTGATAGTGAGCAGGCACAGCGGTTTGAGCAGCACGAGCTGGTCTATATCCAGCTTCATCATGCGCGCCGGTTTGCCTTGGTCGAGATGCGCGGAAACTTGCTCCAGTAACACACCAAGTTTGGCGGCTTCCTTGTCGCCTGATCTCGCCAGCTTACCGTTGCGTTGCTGTGCTTTTTCCACCGTTTGCAAATCGGCCAGCGCCAGTTCGGTGTTGATGGTTTCGATATCGGAAATCGGATCAACCTTGCCCGCAACGTGTATCACGTTGTCATCTTCGAAACAGCGCACCACGTTCACGATACCGTCCGTCTCGCGGATGTTGGCGAGAAACTGGTTGCCCAAGCCTTCGCCCTTGGACGCGCCCGCGACCAATCCCGCAATGTCCACGAACTCGGTGATGGCGTATTGCATTCTTTGCGGCTTAACGATTTCCGCCAGCGTCGCCATGCGCGCATCCGGCACTTCCACGATGCCGACGTTCGGCTCTATCGTGCAAAAGGGATAGTTGGCAGCTTCAATGCCAGCATTGGTAAGGGCATTAAACAGTGTGGACTTGCCAACATTGGGCAGGCCGACGATACCGCATTTCAGAGACATTATTGTTCCCTTAAGTTAATTGCTGTGCAGCTTCAGCATCGCCGCTTCCTGCTTGCCTTCCACGATGAGCAACGCCACATCCTGCGCGCGCCGCATGGCATGCTCGATCAATTCCATCTCTTCGCGGCGCGGCGCATTCAACACATAGTCCGATACGTCCGCACGTTCGCCGGGATGGCCGATGCCAAAACGCAAGCGCCAGAAATCGCGGGTGCCGAGATGGGCGATGGTGTCTTTCAGGCCATTATGCCCGCCGTGGCCGCCACCCAGCTTGAGCTTGGCACTGCCGGGAGGCAGGTCAAGCTCGTCGTGTGCCACCAGAATGTGCTGCGGGGCGATCTTGTAAAATTGCGCCAGCGCCGCCACTGCGCGGCCGCTGACGTTCATGAAGGTTTGCGGTTTGAGCAGGAAAAGTTCACGTCCATGCACCGCGCCGCGTGCGGCTAAACCGTGGAATTTGCTCTCCGCCTTGAAAGCAAACTGGTGCGCATGTGCAAACTCGTCCACCCACCAGAAACCGGCGTTGTGGCGCGTGCCAGCATACTCACGTCCGGGGTTACCCAAGCCAACGATTAGTTTTATTTCGCTCATCTCATGGTTCACACCATGAAAAAAACCCGCCATGCAATTGAAGAAAGCATGACGGGCTTTTTATCCTGCCGATTACGCTGGTTACTTCGCTGCAGATTTTGCGGCGGGCTTGGCCGCAGCTTTCGCTTCGGCGGTAGGTGCGGCAGTTGCAGTGGCTGCTTCAGCGGCTGCGGTCGCTTCCGCTTCCGCTTCCACCGCACCGCGCGGTATCTGAACGGTAGCCACCACGGCATCCCCGACATGCCCATGACCAGCCACTGCAACACCCTTGGGTAATTTGAGGTCGGACACATGGATGGAATGGCCCATCGCCAAGCTGGCAAGATCTACCTCGACAAACTCGGGAAGATCAGCCGGCAAACATGTGATATTCAGGTCATTCATCACGTGGCTGATGATGCCCCCGTTCAACTTCACCCCAGGTGCAATGTCGGCATTAATGAAATGCAACGGCACTTTCATGTGTATCTTCTTGTCCTTGGATACACGCTGGAAATCGATGTGCTGAACTTGCTGGCGGAACGGGTGCATCTGGAAATCGCGCAGCAGAACCTGCTCCTTTTTTCCGTCCAGATCGAGCGTCAGGATGGATGCGTGGAATGCTTCCTTGCGCAGGCTGTGGTACAGGTTATTGTGGTCAACATCGACCAACGTGGGCTCGCCATCACCGTAAATAATGCCGGGTGTACGGCCAGTTTTGCGCAGACGGCGGCTCGCACCCGTTCCTTGCGCCTTGCGGGATGTTGCACTTATTTCGATTTTCATTTTACTTCTCCGCTTCAAATTTGAAACCGCCCGCGACCAGGTGGTTCCAGGTTATCGGCCACCTCATGGTGGCCGCTTAAACTTTAATCAACAAACAACGAGCTGACCGATTCTTCCGCATTGATGCGGCGCATGGTCTCGGCCATCAGTTCCGCCACGCTCAATTGGCGGATGCGTTTGCAGTTACGCGCTTCTTCGCGCAACGGGATGGTATCGGTCACCACCAATTCGTCCAGCGCGGAATTCTCGATGCGCTCGATCGCGGGCCCCGACAGCACCGGGTGCGTGCAATAAGCCAGCACACGCTCTGCGCCCTTTTCCTTGAGCGCAGCGGCCGCTTCGCACAAGGTGTTGGCAGTATCCACCATGTCGTCCATGATCAGGCAGGTGCGACCCACTACATCACCGATGATATTCATCACCTTCGCCACATTCGGCTTGGGGCGGCGTTTATCGATAATCGCCAGGTCTGCATCCATCTGTTTTGCCAGCGCACGTGCACGTACCACGCCACCCACGTCCGGCGACACCACTACCAGATTTTGGAAATTTTGTTTCCATACATCCGACAGCAGGATCGGGCTGGCATAAATGTTGTCCACGGGAATATCGAAGAAACCCTGTATCTGATCCGAGTGCAAATCCATGGTCAGCACGCGGTCCACACCCACGCCGGTCAGCATGTTCGCCACCACCTTGGCGGTAATCGCCACGCGCGCGGAACGCGGACGGCGATCCTGCCTGGCATATCCCAAATACGGCAGTGCGGCAGTGATCCTCCCGGCTGAAGCACGTTTCAGTGCATCCACCATCACCAGCACTTCCATCAAAGTATCATTGGTCGGGGCGCAAGTTGATTGCAGCACGAACACATCCTTGCCGCGCACGTTCTCGAGAATTTCAACCATCACCTCGCCGTCGGAAAAGCGGCCAACCACAGCCCGTCCAAGGCGAATATCAAGATGCCGCGCCACATCTTCTGCAAGCTTAGGGTTGGCATTGCCGGTGAACACCATCAAGCTATCGTAGGACACGTACACCCCTCAAGGCAGAATTAAAATAGGCGCAAGCGCCCCATGCAACAAAAACACATCCGACAAAAACATCCATGCAAACTGGCTGGGGAGGTAGGGATCGAACCTACGAATGCCGGAATCAAAATCCGGTGCCTTACCACTTGGCGACTCCCCAAAAAACCTAGAAGCTGTTTTTAAAATTACTGCGCTATATTTTTCAAACAACTTCTTAAAAATCCCGTAGCGGATGGTGTGGCAAACCGCGCGCCACAATGCCGCGCATATCCGGCGGCAAATGTTCCAGCACAGCCTGCGCTTGCCCTGCGCTGGCAAACTCGGCAAAAACACAAGCCCCGGAGCCGGTCATCCGCGCCTCGGCAAACTGGCCCAGCCAGAAAAGGTGCCGCGCCACTTCCGGATACAAGCTGCACACCACCGACTGCAAATCGTTCTGCAACGCCCGTAGCGAAAGGTCGCGAATTCTGAGGGAAATCGTATCCCGTGTCAATTCAGGATGCGCAAAAACCTGTGCCGTGGCGACATGCACAGGCGGAAACAGCACCACATACCAAGCGTCCGGCAGGGAATAGGCCTGCAATTGTTCGCCTATGCCTTCGGCAAAGGCATTCTCGCCGAACACGAACACCGGCACATCCGCGCCCAGTGACAAACCAATTTGCATCAACCGCTGGCGCGACAAACCCCGTTGCCACAAGCGGTTCAGCGCCAACAACGTAGTGGCCGCATCGGAACTGCCGCCACCCAAGCCACCACCCATCGGAATGCGCTTTTCCAGCGCAATGTCCACCCCCAAGGGGCAGCCGCATTCCTGTTGCAGCAGGCGCGCGGCGCGCACACACAGGTCCTGCTCCTCTGCCACGCCATCCAGTGCGCTGACGCGGCGCACCACCCCATCTTCGCGCAGAGTGAAATGCAGCGTATCGCCAAAATCAATGAAGCGGAACAGGGTTTGCAGCAGATGATAGCCGTCGGCACGCCGACCAACTACATGCAGAAACAAATTCAGCTTGGCAGGCGCCGGGCAAGTTAGTGTGTTGACTGTATTTCCCATTCGTCGATCAGCAATTGGATTTCCACTTCCTCGCGTTGCAGGTTCATGCGCAGAGGCAAGCTGTCCGGCATTTGCGCCGCATAACGGGTGTAGCGTATCGCCCAGCCGTCCTGGCGCATCATACTCACCTGCCCGTTCGCATCATGCTCAATACCGGCCTTGCTCCCCGGTGCAGGCAGCGCCAGCACCCAGTAACGCAAGCCGTCCAGCGGCAAACGCCAGCCCAATACCCGCTGCGTTAATTCCTCGGTATCCTGCGCGGCATAGTGTTTGCCGGATGTATCCAGCACCACGCCCTGCGCGTCGCGGTCAATGCGCGCCATGGTCTGTCCAAGCGGGGTGAACAGCAAAATCTCATCCGCCCCGCTACGATGCGACCAGCGCACACCGGCGGAAGACCGCTCGCCATCATGCCTGATGGCGAGCCGCCCGGTCAGGGCAAATACGGCCTGTTCCGCTTGCGCAGGACGCGTAACTGGCTGGGATGCCGACGGCGCTGAGGCGCAACCAACCAAGACACAAGGGAATAAAAGCAGCAGCCAGCGCATTGGGTAACCTCTAATCGGGTTCCTCATGACCATGATGATTGGCCAGAGGCTTCTTATGGCAAGAATCGCTTCATCACCTCTTTCAATACCACGTTATCAGGGTGCGATTTCAGCGCATCGTCCCATACTTTTTTCGCTTCTTCTTTTTCACCCTGAACCCACAATACCTCACCCAGATGTGCGGCAACTTCCGGGTCAGGATTGGCGTTGTAGGCACGGCGCAGAAATTCCAAACTCTTGGGGATATTACCGAGGCGGTAATGCCCCCAGCCTACGCTGTCCATAATGGCGAAATCATTCGGGGCAAGCTGGCTGGCCTTCTCCACCAGTTGCATTCCTTCCTCCACATGCTCGTTGCGATCCAGCAGGCTGTAGCCCAGCGCGTTGTAGGCTTGCGCGTTATCAGGCTTGATCTGGATTACTTTGCGCATCAGTTGCTCAAAAATGTCATGCTTGCCGATCTGGTCTGCCAGCATCGCTGCCTCGTACAGCAACTCAGGATGATTGGGCAATTTTTCCAGCCCTTGCGTCAACACCTGATAGGCCGCTTCTGGCTGTTTCGCATCGCGCAGGATCTGCGCTTCGATCGACATCACTTGCACACGCTGCTGGTTATTCTGCGCAACGGCCTGGTGCAAGTAATCACGCGCCTCATCCAGCTTACCCGTCCTGTAGAGCAGATAGGCCGCACGCAGGTGTGCGGCAAAGACATACTCGCCATCCTGTACCCTGCGGTAATTTTGCAGGGCATCTTCATTGCTTTTTTTCGCCTCGCCCAACTGACCGAGATAGTAATACACCGTGCCCTCGTCTTTCTTGCCTTTGGCGAGCGCCTGCCGCAACCCGCTCTCCGCCCGCTCTAATTCGCCCATCTCCAGGGACAACATTGCCACCGCAAATGCCAGATCGGCATTCTCCGGATGCACATTGAGCAGACGCTGGAACTCCGTACGCGATTCGGCATACTTCCTTTGCTCCAACAATATACGTGCGTAAAGCAAACGAGCCTCGTTAGCCTCCGGATAGGCCGCAAGATACTTTTTCAGTAGCGCCGACGCCTCCTGCGGTGACTCACGCTGCAGCAGCTGCGCTTCAAATAGCGCAGCAGCCTCCCACTCCGCTCGCAAAGCACGCGCTTGACGCACCTCGTCCAAAGCCACTTCATGTTTGCCTGCGGCTCCTGCCGCCTGCGCCAGCACCAAGTGCGCCTCAGCCACGTGTGG
This sequence comes from uncultured Nitrosomonadales bacterium, assembly GCA_903892645.1. Lineage (GTDB taxonomy): Bacteria > Pseudomonadota > Gammaproteobacteria > Burkholderiales > Gallionellaceae > CAITJF01. The sequence goes on from CAITJF010000123.1 coordinate 6,309, forward strand.
ATAAGGCTGTGTCAGCTCACGCAGCAGTTCAAAGGCGGCAACCTTGTCTGGATGCTGGGCAAGAAAAGGATAAATTTTCATGAGCGCATGCCCGACCCTGTCCGGATATGCCGCCAGCATATCCACGAGATATGGGCGCGCCTCATCCAGCCTGCCCCCGCCTATCAGCATCAGGGATAGCATCTGCTTTGCTTCCAGCGATGCAGGCTCCAATTCCAGCCATAAATTGAAAGCCTCCACCGCCTTGCCCATATCGTGTGTATCGTAAGCCAAATGTGCGGCGCGGCTCGCCACACGGGGATCGCGAGTGGAATCGGCCAGTCTCATATAAATCTGTGCGGCCATCCCCGGTATGCCGCGCTGACTTGCCACATCGCCCAACAAGAATTCGTAAAGCATTTGTCCGGTCAATTCCAGCTTGGGCAAGTTTGATGGCTTTTCCGCCTGGGGTTCCGGTTTTACCGCCTGTTCTACGACTGGCTGTGGCGCGTGAGCGCAGGCCGCCAGCAGCAGGGAAAGAATAATCGCGCTACGTTTTAAAATCATCATATTGACAGCTCTATAATTGGTACGTTTTTGCAAAAGGCGAGATTCGACTCAAGCACCGGCAAAAAATTCAACCTTTCAAGGCACTTGAAGCATTAACTTTTTAGAGATGCGCATATTAGGTTATATTGGGTTCCCATCACAACCCGCAAACACAATAACGCATGTCAGACGCAGCATCGCTAACCTTGTCCGCGCACAACCTGAGCCGCCGTTTCGGCCAGCGCGAGGTTATCCACGATGTGTCACTGGAACTCAGGCGCGGCGAGGTGCTTGGCCTGCTTGGCCACAACGGCGCGGGCAAGAGCACCACGCTGCAAATGCTCACCGGCGCACTGTTGCCGCATGCGGGGCAAATTAAAATATGCGGCTTCGACCTCGCGCTCCAGCCCCTGCAAGCCAAAGCCCGAATTGGCTTTCTACCCGAAACACCCCCGCTGTACCGTGAAATGCAGGTGGATAGTTACCTGAAATTTGCCGCCAGACTGCACCGTGTGCCGCGTACGCAGATCACCGAGGCATTGGCTGAAACCAAGCGCCGTTGCGGCTTACAAGGCAACGATAAAAAGATAATTGGAACCCTTTCCAAGGGCTATCAGCAGCGCGTCGGCATTGCACAGGCACTTATCCACCAGCCTGACGTGATTATCCTCGACGAGCCTACCGTCGGCCTCGACCCGGCACAGATCCGCGACATCCGTGCCTTGATCCGCGAACTGGGCGACGCGCACAGCGTCATCCTTTCCACCCACCTGCTGGGCGAAGTGGAAAGTATTTGTGACCGTGTCGAGATCATGCATCATGGCCGCCTGATTTATGGCGACAGCAGCGCCAGGATGCAGCAATACGGCCACCAGCCCGGCTTCATCGTCACCCTGCTGGCAGCGCCTGAGCTTGCCGAGCTGCAAGCCATCGCCGGAGTACAGCAAGTGGAGCCACTCTCCGCCACACAATTCCGCATCCTGCACACACCCGACACCGACCCCGGAACCGTGCTGCTTGCACTTGCCGCGCAGCATGGCTGGCAGGCGAAACAGCTGGTGCCGCTGCAAGCACGGCTGGAAGACGTATTCGTGCAAATCACCGAAAATCAATGATCTTCACTATAGCCCACAAGGAGTTCCGCAGCCTGTTCGCCACGCCTTCGACCTGGCTGATCATGGGTGCACTGCAATTCATCTTTGCCTGGTTCTTTCTCGCGCGCCTGGATGCCTTCCTGCAAGTACAGACACAACTGGCGCAGCTCGCCAATGCGCCGGGCGCAACCCAAGCCGTGGCCGCACCGCTGTTCGGCTCCATCGCGCTGGTCATGATGATGCTGGTGCCGGTATTCACCATGCGCCTGATCGCCGAGGAACGGCGCAACCAGACCCTGACGCTGCTGATGACTGCACCGGTTTCCAGCATGCACATTGTGCTGGGCAAGTACCTCGGCCTGTTACTGTTTCTGCTGCTGATCATCGCGGACTGTGCACTGATGGTGCTGGTGCTGGCCGCAGGCACACAACTGGACATCGGCCTGCTGCTCAGCAACGCCTTGGGGCTGCTGTTGCTTACTGCCAGCTACGCCGCATTGGGACTGTATATTTCTTCTCTCACCGCGCAACCAGTGGTCGCCGCCATCACCGCACTGGCCACACTATTCGGGCTATGGCTGGTGGAAATCAGCGCGGTGGATAGCGACAATGCATGGCGCGCGCTCGCCCCGACCGGACATTTCCAGAGCTTCAACGCCGGCCTGCTGAACAGCGCCGACCTGGTTTATTTCGTGCTGTTCAGCGCAGCCTTTTTATTGCTGACGATACGGCGCGTCCACAATAATCGTATTTATGGCTGACATGAAATTCCCGCAACCCAATTTGCTGCTCAAGAACTTCGCCTTCGCCATAGCGTTGCTCGTGGCCGCTGTCGCGCTGTACCAGCTCGCCGCGCGCCACCCCGTGCAGCGGGATATGACGCAAAGCGCCAGCAACAGCCTGGAAGCCAGCAGTGTAGATGTGCTGCAACAACTGCCGGGCGAGGTAAAGCTCACGGTGTATGCCACCGGGCAAGATGCTCAACTGGGCGACATACGCAAGCTGATCCGCGATTTCGTTGCGCTATACCAGCGCTATAAACCGGACATCACGCTCACCTTTGTCGATCCGGTGAAACAGCCGGAGGAAACGCGCAAGGTCAACATTCAGGCCAACGGCGAGATGCTGGTGCAATACGGCGGGCGCAGCGAACACCTCACCCTGCTGAGCGAGCAGGCGCTCACCAGCGCGCTGTTGCGCCTGGCGCATAGCAAGGACAAATTGCTGATGTATCTGGACGGGCATGGCGAGCGCAGGCTGGAAGGCATCGCCAACCACGACCTCGGCGAATTCGGCAAGAAGCTGCGACAGAACGGCTACCGCCTCGGCAGCCTGAATCTCACGCTGGCGCAGGATGTGCCGGGCAACGCCAGCACGCTGATCATCACCCAGCCGCAGCTCGATCTGCTGCCCGGCGAAGTGGACAAGCTGCTGCGCTACATCGCAGACGGCGGCAACCTGCTGTGGCTGGTGGATGCCGAGCCGCTGCACGGGCTGGAACGGCTCGCCGAAAAACTGGGGCTGCTGCTCACCCCCGGCATCGTGATTGATCCTGCCGCCGAAGAAATGAACGCACCCGCAAACTGGGCTCTGGGCGCGGGTTACCCGCCGCATGCCGTCACGCATAATTTCAATTTAATCACTGTCTTCCCTTACGCACGCGCCATCGGCTGGGAGGAAAGCGCAGAATGGCAACATACCATGCTGGTAGAAGCCGCACCGCGCGGCTGGGTAAGCCGCCGCACAGTGCAAGGCAAACCAAAATTTGACAAGGATAACGACGTTCCCGGCCCGGTGACCATCGCGCTTGCCCTGCAACGCAACATCAATGACCGCGACCAGCGCATCGTCATTGTCGGCAGCGGCTCATTCCTCGCCAACGCCTATTCCGGCAACGGCGGCAATCTCGATCTCGGCGTCAACATGGTGAACTGGCTGAGCAACGAAGAAAAACTCATCTCCATCCAGCCGCGCGCAGTGAAAGACGGCGCGGTCAGCTTGAGCAAAACCCAGCTTGGCATCATCAGCGGCGGCTTGCTGATTGCCCTGCCGATGCTGCTGGTTCTGGTGGGCGGGGTGATGTGGTGGAAACGGCGACGTGCGTAATTGACAAAGCCAAGCTGAACGAGCCGGAGCCAGAAATAGGAAGCTGTCTTCTCGTTGGGCAAAGCCTGTCCTGAGCATAGTCGAAGGGCGTAGCGTGCCAAACATTTCTAATCCCATTGACCGCTTCCGGGTAGGCAATATCCGAGTGTGTCTGACCGCAGTGTGCTGTGGATTCGCAAACCGTCCCGTCTGTTGTGTAAGCCACGGCATAGGCTAAAAAAAGTTGCCTATGTCTTTTGGCATATATCTATATTGTTGAAAAAGGCGCAAGCTCCTATAGCTGCTGATGTTAATAGTGGTGATTGCAGCCACTACTCCATGCTGCAAACTTATTGGGAAACCTAAATGAAAAAATTATCACTCGTTGTTTGTGTGCTAGCACTGTCTTTTATTACATCAGGTTGTGCATCTATTACAGGCACACCTAATCAAAGCGTTTCCCTGCAAACTCGTGAACAAACTGGAGAGGCAGTCATTGGTGCATCGTGCGAAATTACGAATGATGTAGGTAAATGGTATGTCATAACCCCAGGCTCTGTAGGCGTTCACAAGTCAAATAAAGATTTACAGGTTTCATGTACAAAAAGTGGTTTTGAACCAGGTCGAGCAGCAGTGGTGTCTGAAACCAAGGGAGCAATGTTTGGAAACATACTTTTTGGCGGTGGTATCGGGGCAATAATTGATCACAACAGCGGTGCTGCATACGAATATCCAACCGCGAGTTCAAGTTTGAAGTGCAACGCCTGACTTGAAGAATACCTGACTGGGTGTTTTGTATTCAAGTCTTTTTCTGGGTCGGTTGTTCAATCTGTTCATTGCCGTATCAATCTCCTGTTGTG
>CAITJF010000124.1 GCA_903892645.1 uncultured Nitrosomonadales bacterium
ACAGGCCGACGCCGACGATAGCGCCGGTGATGGTGTGCGTCGTCGAGACAGGGATGCCCATCGAAGTCGCAAGAAACAGTGTCACGGCACCTGAAGTCTGCGCGCAGAAACCGCCCGTGGGCCTGATCCGGGTGATGCCCATGCCCATCGTTTTTACGATGCGCCAGCCGCCGAACAGGGTGCCGAGAGCCATGGCAATCTGACAGGAAATCACCACCCAGAACGGGACATGGAACTCGCCCTCCAGGTAGCCGTTGGCATACAGCAGGACAGCGATGATGCCCATAGTTTTTTGTGCGTCATTTCCGCCGTGGCCGAGGCTGTAGAGCGAAGAGGAGATAAACTGAAGCTTGTTGAACTTTCGTTCGGTCGGATAAGGCAACGACTTCTCGAAGATCCACAGCAGGGCGATGGACATGGCAAGTGCCAGCAAAAGCCCGATGAGCGGAGACAGGATGATGGCTACCGAAGTCTTGATCAATCCCTGCGCGATGATGGCGCTCCAGCCGGCCTTGGCTAATGCCGCCCCGACCAATCCCCCGACCAGTGCGTGCGATGAAGATGATGGAATGCCGAACCACCAGGTTACGATGTTCCATGAGATGGCGCCGCATAGCGCGCCGAAGATCACCGCGTTGTCGATGATGGCCGGCGAAACAATGCCCGAACCGACGGTTTTGGCCACATGCAGCCCGAAAATAAGGAAGGCAATGAAGTTGAAAAACGCGGCCCAGATGACCGCGGCTTGCGGCGTCAACAGCCGGGTCGAAACCATCAGCGCGATCGAGTTTGCCGCGTCGTGAAAGCCGTTCATGAAATCGAACAGGAGCGCCACGACGACCAGAATCGCCATGATCAGAAACGTCTGTTCGTTCATATACGTTCCAGCACTACTCCGTGGATGACATCGGCCGCGTCTTCGCAACGATCAACAGCCTCCTCGAAAAGTTCGTAGAGCTCCTTGGAGCGGATCAGCGCACGGGCGTCAGCGACTTCGGCAAACAGCCGCGTCATTCCGGCACGCATGACACGGTCGGCTTCGCTTTCAATTTCACCGATCTCCTGGCAAATCTTCAGAATGCGCTCGGCGTTATTCATGTCTGACAACAAGGCGACGGCTTCCTGAACCTTCTCCGTAGCGCGCACCGCAATCTGGCCGAGAGTCGACATTTCCGGTGTGAATTCTCCGGGGCCATAAAGTTTGGCCCGTTGCGGAATGTCTTCCATGTAGTCGATCATGTCGTCCAGCGCCATGGCCAGATCCTTGATCTCCGAACGGTCAAAAGGCGTGATGAAGGTTTTGTGCAATGACAGCAGGATGCTTTTCGTAACTTCGTCCGCTTCGCTTTCGATCTTCCTGATTTCGTGGAAGTGTTGATCGAAGGCTACCGGGTCATGCACCGAACTCATGTTCGCGAGAACCTTGGCGCCCCGCACAGTGCAGGCCGCCAGGTTATTGAAGAGAGCAAAATAATTGTCGCTATTGGGCGACATCAAGGCAATCAACTTGCTAAATAATCCACTTGCCATATTACTTCCTTTATTGCAGTTCGAGTTTTACCCGCTTCCAACCATTTGATGGGGGCTTGATGGCTTGTATGCGGGTTGAGAGTTTCTGGGTTTTTCTTGTTGTTTGAACGTGGGGCGAATTATACCCGCACCAGGGAAAGAGTGAATCGGGGTGCCAGAGTTTGTGGCTGGATGCAGCCCTTCGATATGACCTTGCCCCTGTAGACTACAATTTTTCTGATCTTGTCCGTCTTTTGCTGCATGGGCAATATTCTACTCGCTTCACCATTTAGCAATTCAATCTTTGCCCGTACAATACGCGGCTCACCATGAACATCATCACCTTCCCCAACAGCCCCTACCGCCTGCACCAGCCATTTGAACCGGCGGGCGATCAGCCTGCGGCCATCGCGCAACTTGTCGAGGGAATCCATGAGGGGCTGTCGTTCCAGACGCTGCTCGGGGTGACCGGCTCCGGCAAGACGTTCACCATGGCCAACGTCATCGCGCAACTGGCGCGGCCTGCCATCGTCATGGCGCCGAACAAGACGCTGGCGGCGCAGTTGTATTCCGAGTTGCGCGATTTCTTCCCGGAAAATGCAGTGGAATATTTTGTCTCCTATTACGATTACTACCAGCCCGAGGCTTATGTGCCGTCGCGCGATGTGTATATCGAGAAGGATTCCAGCATCAACGATCAGATCGAGCAGATGCGCCTGTCCGCCACCAAATCGCTGCTGGAACGCGAAGACTCCATCATCGTGGCAACGGTGTCGGCGATCTATGGTATCGGCGACCCGGTGGATTACCACGGCATGATCCTGCACTTGCGCGAGCACGAAAAAGTGGCGCGGCAGGACGCGATCAAGCGCCTCACCGAGATGCAGTATGAGCGCAACGATGTGGATTTTCAGCGCGGCAATTTCCGCGTGCGCGGCGATGTGATCGACATCTTTCCGGCGGAAAACAGCGAACATGCGCTGCGCCTGACCCTGTTCGACGATGAGGTGGAAACGCTGTCGCTGTTCGATCCGCTCACCGGCCATATCCTCAGCCGTGTGCCGCGCTACACCGTTTACCCTTCCAGCCATTACGTCACGCCGCGCAGCACGGTGCTGGATGCAATCGAAACTATCAAGCTGGAGCTGGCCGAACGTATCGCATTTTTCCAGAAAGAAAATAAACTGGTGGAGGCGCAGCGCATCGAGCAGCGCACCCGGCACGATCTGGAAATGCTCAACGAGATCGGTTTCTGCAAGGGCATCGAAAATTATTCGCGCCACCTTTCCGGGCGCAAACCGGGCGATCCGCCGCCGACGCTGCTGGATTACCTGCCGCCGAACGCGCTGATGTTCATAGACGAGAGCCACGTTACCATCCCGCAGATTGGCGGCATGTACAAGGGCGACCGCGCGCGCAAGGAGAACCTGGTCAACTACGGCTTCCGTCTGCCGTCTGCGCTGGATAACCGCCCCTTGCGTTTCGACGAATTCGAGCGCGTGATGCGCCAGAGCGTATTTATTTCCGCCACGCCGTCGGTGTATGAAGCCGAGCACGCCGGGCAAGTCGTGGAGCAGGTGGTGCGCCCGACCGGACTGGTTGATCCGCAGATTGAAGTGCGCCCCGCCACGCATCAGGTAGACGATCTGATGTCCGAGGTCAGCCTGCGCGTGAAGCAGGGCGAGCGCGTGCTGGTCACTACGCTAACCAAGCGCATGGCGGAAGATCTCACGGATTATTTTTCCGAACACGGCATCAAGGTGCGCTACCTGCACTCGGACATCGAAACTGTCGAGCGCGTCGAGATCATCCGCGACTTGCGCCTCGGCATGTTCGACGTGCTGGTCGGCATTAACCTGCTGCGCGAGGGGCTGGACATTCCAGAGGTGTCGCTGGTGGCGATACTTGATGCCGACAAGGAAGGCTTCCTGCGCTCCGAGCGCTCGCTGATCCAGACCATGGGCCGCGCCGCGCGCCACATCAACGGCAAGGCGATCCTGTATGGCGACAAGATCACCAATTCCATGCGCCGCGCCATCGACGAAACGGACCGCAGGCGTCACAAGCAGCAGCTACACAACGAACAGCATGGCATCACCCCGCAAGGCGTACAGAAGCGCATCAAGGACATCATCGAAGGCACGTACGACATGGACGCGGAACGCAAGACGCTGAAGGCGGCACAGACCCAGGCCAAGTACCTGGCGATGAGCGAGAAGGAGGTGTCTAAAGAAATCAAACGGCTGGAAAAAGAAATGCTGCAAGCCGCGAGAAATCTCGAGTTCGAGCGCGCCGCCGAACTGCGCGACCAGTTGAAGAAGCTGCGCGAAAGCGTGTTTTTATCGCCGTTGTAGATTCT
>CAITJF010000125.1 GCA_903892645.1 uncultured Nitrosomonadales bacterium
CGCGACAAAGGCAACCGCACACCTTTTGAATATCTCGACGGCAAAGACAACAGCGAACGCTGGCGGCAGTTCGTCGCTTTCGTCGAAGGCAACAAATCCTATCGCCTCGCCAAGCGCAGCCGCTTATTGCGCAAGGACTTCGGCGAAAAAGAAGCGAAAGAATTCCGCGAGCGCAACCTCAACGACACGCGCTACATCTGTAAATTCTTCAAAAACTATGTCGAACAATATCTGCAACTTCACACAGACAGCGAAGCAAAAAAATGTGTGGTGCTCAGCGGACAGATGACCTCATTTCTGCGCGCCCGATGGGGTTTAGTCAAAATGCGCGGTGACAGCGACCGCCACCACGCGCTGGATGCTGCCGTGGTCGCGGCGTGTAGCCACGGCATGGTCAAGCGGTTGTCCGATTATTCGCGCTGCAAGGAGTTGGATCAAGTGCGCGAAGGATTTGTGGATGTGGACACAGGCGAGATTGTGAACCCCGCAATGTTCCAGCAAGTGCAGGCGCATTTCCCCAATCCGTGGCCGCATTTCCGCGACGAAGTTAAGTTGCGACTGAGCATCGACGACCATGCCCTGCTGCGCGGCGAAATGGAAAAATTCGGCACATATACGCCCGAAGCGCTACAAGCATTGCGCCCGCTGTTCGTATCGCGCGCGCCGCAACGACGCAACAGCGGTGCGGCGCACAAAGACACGATCTACGCGCAACCGGAGCGACTGGTCGCACAAGGCGGAGTCACACAAAAAGTGCCACTCTCCAGCCTGACCTTGAAAGGCCTCGACAAGTTGATCGACCCACACCGCAACGAAAAGCTCTATGACGCCATCCGCGCCCGTCTGGAAGAGCATGGTGGCAAAGGCGACAAAGCTTTCCCGGTCAGCAACCCACTGCGCAAACCCGACAGCGAAGGTAATCAGACTGGCCCGATTGTGCGTGGCGTAACGATGGTGATCGACAAGCTTTCTGGCATTCCTATTCGCGGAGGCATCGCCAAGAACGACAGCATGGTACGTGTAGATGTCTTCACTAAGGCGGACAAGTTTCATCTCGTGCCGGTGTATGTAAGCCACACCGCACCTGCGCCTAAAGGTGCAAAAAATGTGCTACCCAATCGAGCAATTGTAAAAGGCAAGAATGAAGATCAGTGGACACTGATTGATGAGAGTTTTGATTTCTGTTTCTCGCTGCACCCAAATGACTTGGTACTAATTCACCCTAATGGTGAGCAACCGACTTTTGGCTACTACCGTGGTTGTGATTCGTCTGATGGCCGCATCAAACTAGTTGCGCATGATCACAATCCAACATTTGGAGACAGCGGTGAACTTCGTCGAGGAACGGCTACATTGCAAGACTTCAAGCGGTTTAATGTAGATATCCTCGGCAACCGCTACCCCGCCCCGCCGGAGAAACGCCGTGACTTGGCGTAGTGTCGTCATCTCGCGCCCGGCCAAATTGCGGCGCGAACAGTTCCGGCTTGCCATCGAGCAGGAGCAAACCGCCTTCGTGCCCTTCGAAGACATCGCGGTGATCGTGCTCAACCACCGCGAGATCACCCTCACCCATCCGGTACTATCGGCCTGCGGCGAATACGGCATCAGCCTGTTCGCCACGGGCGATACGCATCACCCCAGCGGCGTATTCCTGCCCTTTCTGCCGCACTCGCGCGCCACGCGCTGGCTGCGCCTGCAACTGGATTTGCCGCGCCCTGTCGCCAAGCAATCATGGGCGGCGATTGTGCGCAGCAAAATCACCAACCAAGCCGCCTGCCTGCGGCTAGCTGGACGTGAGGGAGTGGATCGTCTGGACTCCTATGCACGGCGGGTGCGCTCTGGCGATAACGGAAATCTGGAGGGGCAGGCAGCAGCCTTCTATTTCTCTCAACTCTTCGGCAAGGACTTCCACCGCAATCAGGTGCGCTTTAAAAATGCCGCGCTGAATTATGGCTATGCGGTGTTACGCGGAACCATTGCGCGCGGACTGGTTGCACATGGGCTGCTGCCTTCGCTGGGGCTGTTTCACGCCAGCGAACAAAATGCCTTTAACCTCGCCGATGACGTGATAGAGCCGTTCCGCCCTTTGGTGGACTTGTTCGTTTCCAAGCGTGTCATGCCGGATGACGACGAATTGCGCCCGGAAGACAAGGTGGCGCTGGTAGGCCTGCTCAACGTGGATATGGGGATGCCGCGCGGAAAAATGTCCGTGCTTTCCGCAATCGAACACACGATAGAAAGCCTTGCCCGCGTATATGACGGCGGAAGCGAGTCGCTGCTTGAGTTACCCGTTTTGATTGGATTGGAGCAGCACAGCTTGGAGTGCTGAAACATGAGTACGGAGACAAGACGATTTATGCGCCTACTTGTGTTTTTCGATCTTCCCGTTGTCACCAAGGCAGAACGCCGCGCCTACACCCTGTTCCGCCGTTTCCTGATTAACGATGGCTACGACATGATCCAGTTCTCGGTATATGGCCGCATCTTGAATGGCAATGACGCGCTGGAAAAACACATGCGGCGATTAGTAAACAGCCTGCCGCCGGATGGCTCGGTGCGCTGCCTATCAGTAACCGAGAAACAATTCGCCAGTATGAAAATGCTGGTTGGACTGCCACTTTTTCAGGAAAAAGCGCTCAAGGTCAATCAAATGCTGCTGTTCTGAGCCCAGATTTTTCAAGCAGAACGCCCGCCAGATTGAAGTCTGACGGGCGTTTGCGTGAGAGCTATTGTAGTTCATCCGGGGTGAGAGAGGGAGCTACAACTTTGTTCGGGCTGACAACGCAGATGTTAGGATTGTAGTTCATCCGGGGTGAGAGAGGGAGCTACAACTTGGGAGTGGGCTGTACGAATATCAGATAGATTGTAGTTCATCCGGGGTGAGAGAGGGAGCTACAACTGGCGGAACTGCTGTAGTTGCAAAAACGCTATTGTAGTTCATCCGGGGTGAGAGAGGGAGCTACAACAA
>CAITJF010000126.1 GCA_903892645.1 uncultured Nitrosomonadales bacterium
GAGCTGCTGCACGTCGCCAAGGAAGAAGCGAGAGCGCTCACCGCCACCGCCTACCGCCCGCCGTTGCAACAACGCCAGATCCCCGTCGCCGGACGCCCCGGCATCGCCACCTTAAAAACCGCGATGGTCAACCTGCTCGAAGGCGGCTTCATCTCCGAACACGACTACAACATCGGCTGTCGCATCGCCGAGACGATGTGCGGCGGCGACGTAGAGGCAGGCAGCATGGTGGACGAGCAATGGTTGCTTGATCTGGAACGGCATCACTTTATGGAATTGCTGGCAACGCAGAAGACTCGTGATCGGGTGGAGTATATGTTGAAGAATGGGAAGCCGTTGCGGAACTGATGAAAAACTACTGCGCTCGACATAACTGCGTTGCTCAATGGCTCAAAATGCGGGGCCGCGAAGCGGTAAATTCAAATGTAAATTCCGCTTTCTCGCCATCTCGCGCCTTGCGCTGCCATCGCTCGCTACGCTTTTCTGGTGCGCGTAGAGTGCATGTTGAAGAGCAAGAAACCGTTGTGAAACTGATGCGGTTTGTGAGTAAACATTAATTGAACTGAAATTAAATGAGCCTATACGCCCAGCTACAAACAGCCCGCAGCGAAGAAGACGTTAAAGACGCTTACATCAAAGCGCTTGGGCTAAAAGGCTACACCAAAGGTTTGATTGATATACGCACCAATGAAATCTGGTTTGAAGCCAAGGACTCGGGCAAATATTCCAGCTATGCGATGTTCACGCAATTGCTGCATTACGTGCAGGATGCATTGAACAAAGGCGAAACTGTGCCGCCGTTTTTGGCGGTGATCGACACCGAAAAAGCAGCGCTGATGAAAAGCGCCGACGTGCTGCCTTTCCTGCAAAAGAAAACCGTGAAATGGGGCAAGTCCGCCAGCCAATATACCCAGGAAGCTCTGGACGAAATCTCCGCCTACATCGGCACTCATTTTGTCTCGTTCAAAATCGCCACGCATGAAGATGAATTTATCAGCACGGTCAAAGCCGCGATCAAATCCGGCGACATCATCCGTACGCAGATTACGCCTGACAACCTCAAACAAGTGTTCGACAAATGGGTAGCAATGATCGGACGCGAAATCGTCGGCGTTAAGGAAGAAGATTACGCACTGCTGTTTTTTGCCGACATCATGCACGACGGCACCGTGTCCACCCACGCCAACTTGCCCGCCGAATTGCTGCACAAAAACGGCGCGCCCGTGTTCAGCTTGGGCGGACACAACTATGAGCTAGGTAACAAAGAAGGCTATCGTCAATTCTGGGCGATTTACCACAAGCCGCCAAAGTCCGAATACCGCGACTACCTGCTGGAACGCCGCGACAGCTTGATTCCCTTGGACGAGCGCAGCTTCAAGGGCGCGTATTACACGCCGCTGGCGGTGGTGGACAAGGCTTATGACAAGCTCGCCGAAACGCTGGGCAAGAATTGGCAAAAGGATTATATCGTCTGGGATATGTGCTGCGGCGTGGGCAACCTGGAAGTCAAACACAGCAACCCGCGCAACATTTACATGTCCACGCTGGACGAGGCTGACGTGGACGTTATGAAAGCCACCAAGACCTGCGTCGCCGCGCAACGTTTTCAATACGATTATTTGAACGACGACATTACCGATGATGGCCGGATTGATTACAGCCTGACCGACAAAGTGCCTGCGGGATTACGCAAAGCCATTGCCGAGGGCAAGAAGATTTTGGTATTGATTAATCCGCCGTATGGAGAAACTGGATCAGGCATCGGCAAAGGCGACAAAAACAAAAAAGGGGTGGAGCAGACCCGCGTCAATGCCACCATGACAGACGTGGGGTACGCCAGCAAGGAATTGTTCGCTCAGTTTATCGCGCGCATTGCCAAGGAGTTACCCGCCGCCACGCTAGCGATATTCAGCACACTAAAGTATGTGAACGCGCCCAATTTCGAAAAATTCCGCGCGTTCTGGAATGCGGAATATCAAGGCGGCTTCATCGTGCACAGCAAGGCGTTTGACGGGCTGAATGGTGATTTTCCGATTGGCTTCTTGATTTGGAAAACCCACCAAGATGCGAAGAAGAAGACTCCCATCACGGAAGTCACCGTCGAGGTGCTGGACAAGAAGGCGCAGCAAATCGGCGAAAAAAGGTTCTACAACTTGCCCTGTAGCACCTACCTTAACGTGTGGATGGAAAAGTTAAAAACCAATGACGAGCTGGCCTTGCCGCTTTCGAATGCCATCACGGTGTCTAGTAACCCACGCCTAAAAAACTCTTGCAACAACATGAAAGGATTTTTGTTTGCAGGAAATAATGATTTTCAAAACGCGCCAACTGGCACATTGATTTCTTCGTCAATATATACCGGGCGCAATGGGGGAGGTGTCTACATTACTTCCGACAACCTTAGTCAAGCCGCCATCGTGTTCGCTGTGCGCCTTTTGATTAAACACACTTGGCTAAACCACAACGATCAGTTTCTGCAACCGACTGCGCCACTGTCAGAGCAATTCAAAACCGACTGCTTGATCTGGATGCTGTTCCACGGAAAGAACCTCACCGCTGGTGCAAACGATATCGAATGGAACGGCAAAAAATGGTCGCTGGTAAATCACTTCATTCCCTACACCGAAGCCGAGGTGGGTGCGCCCGACCGTTTTGAATCCTATTTCATGGTGCAGTATTTGGCCGATAAAAAATTGTCCGCCGAAGCACTTGCTGTATTGGTTGCAGGGCGGGCATTGTGGCAAGCCTATTTTGCCCACATCGACGTGCGCACCGTGCGCGACGAATTAAAACTGAATCGCTCCGATGTGGGCTGGTATCAAATCCGTAATGCTTTGAAAGCCCGCAACGCCAGTGGCGATACTGCGCCCGTGGATTTCACCTCCTTTGAAGTTGCATACAAAGAATTGAGCGACAAGCTGCGCCCGCAAGTATTCGAGTTGGGATTTTTGCGCTGATTGGAAAAACAACATGACGACACAGCTTACCCCGCAAGGCGATTTCAACGAAATCACGCAACTGATCCATGGCCGCGCGGCAGCGTGCGGTGCAGGCGGTGGATACGGCGTTGATCGAGTTGGTGTAATTGTCGCGCCACTGGTGAGACAATTACGCAATCGGGGATGCACCACGTTTTATTGAGGAGTTATGAAGTGAACCGTTCAACAACATTGCAGTTGCTGTCTAAGCATAAGCCGGTATTGGCGCAACGCTTCGGCGTCGTGCGTCTGGCTTTGTTCGGCTCCGTCGTGCGCGATGCCGCGAAGGAAGGCAGCGACGTGGATGTGCTGGTCGCGTTCGATGGGCCTGCCACTTCCGCGCGTTATTTCGGGGTGCAGTTTTATCTTGAAGATTTGCTGGAGTCGCCGGTTGATCTGGTGACCGAGAAAGCGCTACGCCCCGAGTTGCGCCCGTTCATTGAGAAGGAGGCGGTGCATGTCTGACGCTCCTGCGCGCGAATGGCGCTTCTATCTGGATGACATGATCGGATTTGCCGAGAAGGTCATTGCCTATACCGATGGACTCAACCAGGAGGGCTTTGTTGCCAGCGGGCTGAATTACGACGCCACGGTGCGCAATCTGGAATTGATCGGCGAGGCAGCCACGAATATCCCGGACGAGATTCGTCAGAGCTATCCGCAGATTCCTTGGCGGCTGGTGGTCGCTACGCGCAATAAGTTGATCCACGGTTACTTGGGCATAGATAACGATACGCTGTGGAGCATTATCCAGACCGATGTCCCGGCCTTGTTGGATGAGTTGCACAAAATCAAGTGACGTCACCGTCCTGCATACAACAAGGAAGTTTGAGATTTGTAAAGCAACATGACGACACCACTTATCCCGCAGGACGATTTCAACGAGATCACGCACATGCCGCGCGGCAGCGCGCGGTGCAGGCGGTGAATACGGCGTTGTTCGAGTTGCGCATTCACTTTTCACGAATAGCGAATGTTGTCCGTATGCTGTATGCATATAGCAGATGTCATGAGTTATAAAACGACAATTCTCTATTCATGAAATGAGAATGGTTGACATTTTATGCATAGCTGACTTAGGATTGCACATCTGATTCTTATTTCAAGAATAAAGAATATGCCTAAAGTCAGCAACCGCCAGTTTGCCCTCAAGCCGCAAGACCTTTATGTCTTGCTGGCGTTGTTGAGCCGTGGCGGCGGGAGTGTGGGTTATCCGGAGTTGGCGGAGCAGACGGAGCTGGCGGTTTCGGCGGTACATGGGGCGTTGAAGCGTGCGGCGGCGGCACAGTTGGCGATATTTGAGGAGCGCCGTCCGGTGGTGCTCAAGACGCAGTTGCGGGAATTTTTATTGCATGGCGCGAAGTATGTTTTTCCTCCGGTGTGGGGTTCGCTCACGCGCGGCGTGCCTACCGGGTATGCGGCTGCGCCGTTGAATGAGGTGATTGCGCCTTCTGCCGACCCGGTGCCGGTGTGGCCGCATCCCAAGGGTACGGTGCGCGGGGTGAGTCTGGCTCCCTTGTACCCTTCGGTGCCGGGGGCTGCGCTCAAGGATGAGCGTTTGTACGCCATTCTCTCGTTGTTCGATGCGCTGCGCAGCGGGCAGGCGCGCGAGCGTGCCGCCGCGCAGAAATTGCTGGAAGAGTTTTTTCTGTGAAATTGCGGCATCCGAATGTGGCCAAGGTGGAGCTGGTGGCACAGGCGCTCGGAAATTTGCGGGAGCATCTGGTGTTTGTGGGCGGATGTGCGGTGGATTTGTTGCTGACCGATACGGCGGCTGCGCCTTCGCGGGTTACTTACGATGTGGATTTGGTGGCGCAAGTTGCCGCGCTGGCTGGTTACCACAAACTGGAAGAGGAGTTCACCGGGCTGGGTTTCAAGCGGGATATGTCCACGGATGCGCCTATCTGTCGCTGGCGTTTTGGCGATCTGGAAGTGGATTTGATGCCAACAGATACCAACGTTCTGGGCTTTGCCAACCGATGGTATCCGCTTGTTATCGAGACGGCTCAGCGGGTTGTTTTGCCGAGCGGGACAGCGATTAATCTCGTTGTCGCCCCGGTATTTCTGGCAACCAAGTTCGAGGCTTTTGCGGATCGCGGTAAGGGCGATTTACTGGGCAGCCACGATTTGGAAGATATCGTTAATGTGCTGGATGGTAGGCCGGAAATTGTTGGGGAAATTGAACTGGGCCAGCCGGAGTTACGACGCTATCTGGCGGATCGGTGCGGTACCTTGTTGGCGATGCCGAATTTTATGGATGCCTTGCAGGGTATGGTATTTCCAGATGAGTCGCTTGCCGGTCGTGTGCAGATGCTAGCAGAGAGATTCAGGCTAATTGCGCAATTCGTTGGTAGATGAGGCATAGAAGCTAACCATGTTGTCAGTACAAATGAGGAGAGCGTCATGAGCAAACAAATCCAGGAAGCCTACATCGTCGCCGCGACGCGCACCCCGGTGGGCAAAGCGCCGCGCGGAATGTTCCGCAACACCCGCCCCGATGACCTTTTGTCGCATGTGCTGAAGAGCGTGCTGGCGCAGGCGCCTTCGCTCGATCCATCGAGTATCGGCGATGTAATCGTCGGTTGCGCGATGCCGGAGGCGGAGCAGGGGATCAACGTGGCGCGCATCGCGCTGTTGCTGGCGGGGTATCCGAACGTGGTGCCGGGGTTGACCATCAACCGCTTCTGTTCTTCCGGTTTGCAGGCGGTGGCGCTGGCGGCGGACCGGATACGTCTCGGCGAGGCGGAGGTGATGGTGGCTGCGGGCATGGAGAGCATGAGCATGGTGCCGATGATGGGCAACAAGATCGCGTTCAACCCGGAAATTTTTGCGCGCGACGAGAATATCGCCATCGCTTATGGCATGGGCATCACCGCCGAGAAGGTGGCGCAGCGCTGGAAGATTTCGCGCGAGGCGCAGGATGAATTCGCTTACCAGAGCCATCAGCGCGCCATGCGGGCGATTACTTCCGGCGAATTCAAGGACGAGATCACGCCGTATCACATCAACGAGCACATGCCGGATTTGAACAGCCGCGAGGTGAAGATAAAAGCGCGCGATGTGGCGCAGGATGAGGGGCCGCGCGCCGATACTTCGGTGGAGGCGTTGGGCAAACTCAAGCCGGTTTTCGCGCAACGCGGTTCGGTGACGGCGGGTAACAGTTCGCAGATGTCGGATGGCGCTGCTGCGGTGCTGCTGTGTTCCGAGGCTGCATTGAAGCGCTACAACCTGATACCTATCGGAAAATTTCTCGGCTTCAGCGTGGCGGGCGTGCCGCCGGAGATCATGGGTATCGGCCCAAAAGAGGCGATTCCACTTGTGTTGAAGCAAGTGGGATTGAAATTGGATGACATGAGCTGGATCGAACTCAACGAGGCATTCGCCGCGCAGTCACTGGCGGTGATCGGCGATGTTGGGCTGGATCGCGAGAAGGTGAATCCGCTCGGCGGCGCGATTGCGCTCGGTCACCCGCTCGGTGCGACCGGCGCGATTCGCACCGCGACCTTGCTGCACGGCTTGCGCCGCCGCAAACAGAAATACGGCATGGTGACCATGTGCATCGGGGCGGGCATGGGTGCGGCAGGCATCTTCGAGGCGCTGTAAAACCTGCTGCGCCTCGCCATGACTGTGTTACTCAAAAACTCAAAACCCTCATGTACTGGTTTGTACATTCCGGTTTTTTGCTTTCTCGCGCCTTGTCCTGACGACGCTCGCGATGGTTTTATACTATATCTGACGGGCTTTCCGGGTGGCTAAGGCGATGCTTGCTGACAGGCTGAACAGCGATTGCCATTCGGCAACAGTGAATCGTGACGCGCTGGAACAGGCGCTGCGCGGGCAGGGCGAGGCTTTCTTCCAGCATGTCAATGAACATTGCCCGCATTTGTTTGCCGCTGTTCCGTTCTTTGTGTCTGTCTCTCAGGCGGAGCAAATGCATGCGGTGATCGCTGCGGTGGAGGGTGTGGTTAATATGCCTGCGTGGGAGGATGCGGCGCTGCAACAGGCTCCTGAAATTGTCCGGCATATGCCGCATGCCAAGGGCGTATTTTTCGGGTATGACTTTCACCTGAATGCCGAAGGCGCGCATCTCATCGAAATTAATACCAATGCGGGCGGGGCATTTCTCAATGTGTTGTTGATCGATAGCCAGCATGATGTGGCGATACCGGGTGAGGTCGCGGCGCTGAATAATCTGGAGCAGGTTTTTCTCGAGATGTTCCGCAACGAATGGCGACTGGAGCGCGGCGATGCGCCGCTGCAAGCTATTGCCATTGTGGATGATCAGCCGGAAAAGCAATATCTCTACCCGGAATTTATATTGGCGCAGCAATTGTTCGAGCGTGCGGGTATCACCACCCTGATTGCCGATCCCAAAGAGCTTGAACCTCGGGCGGATGGCCTGTATTGCCGCGAGCGCAAGGTTGATCTTATCTACAACCGCCTGACGGATTTTTCTTTGCAACAACATCTCACTTTGCAACGGGCTTATCTGGATGGGCAGGCGGTACTGACGCCGCATCCCCATGCTTACACACGCTATGCCGATAAACACAATCTTGCGTTGTTGACCGATGCAGACAGCTTGCGCGCAATGGGTGTGGCGGATGAGGTTGTCGCTATTCTGCAAGCAGGTATTCCGCAAACCAGAGTGGTGCGGACAGAGGATGCCGAGCATTGGTGGCAGCAGCGCAAGCAGTGGTTCTTCAAGCCCGCATGGGGCTTCGGTAGCAGGGGGGCTTATCGCGGTGCCAATGTGACTCACCGTGTGTTTGCCGAGATCATGCAGGGTGGCTATGTCGCGCAGCGCATGGCTCTGTCCGGCGAGCGTATGGTGTGCGTAGAGGGCGCAGAGCCTGCGGCACTCAAGTCAGATGTGCGCTGCTATGTTTATAATGGACAGGTGCAGCTCATCGTTGCGCGCTTGTATCAGGGGCAGACCACCAATTTCCGCACAGAGGGCGGTGGCTTCGCATCAGTGCATATCGTCGGTTAGAATATGCACATGAAGTACAATTTTGAAATTTTCAGGATGCGAGCCAGGAACAATGTAATGACGAGAGTTTTTCTTAGGCCAATTTGGGCCGCATGTTTCATGGTTGTTTGCGCTGGCACATTTGCTGCTGAACAAGCCAAACCGGAAGCTGGAGCGAAAGCATCTGAGCCAGCCAAGCTCGAAGCGGAAGCCAATCCAGCCAAGGCAGCGGCAGAAGCCAAGGCATTAACAGAGACCAAGGCGGCTGAACAAGCCCAGCTGCAAAAAGGGCTTGATGCATACCATAGCGGGAATTTCCCTGCCGCGTTGAAAGAATTCACACCGCTTGCGGCGAAGGGAAATGCGGCTGCGCAGTTTAGCCTTGGCGTGATGAACGATTTGGGGCAAGGCGTTCCGCAGAACTATAAGAAAGCTGCGGCGAGTTATCGCCAAGCGGCCGAGCAGGGATATATGGAAGCGCAGCACAACCTGGGTGTTATGTACGATCTGGGGAAAGGCGTTCCGCAAAGCTACAAAGTGGCGGCAGAGTGGTATCGCAAGGCAGCCAATCAGGGCTATGCAGAGGCGCAAAACAGCCTTGGGATGATGTACGAACTGGGACAGGGAGTTCCGCAGGACTACAAGTTGGCAGTGGAGTGGTATCGCAAGGCGGCCGAGAAGGGTAATGCAGAGGCACGGCACAGTCTTGGAACCATGTATGCATTGGGGCAAGGTGTTCCCCAGAGCTATACAGTGGCGGCGGAGTGGTACCGCAAGGCGGCCGAGCAGGAACAGAACAACCTCAAGGAGGTTCAAGCAAAGGCCAAGGCAGAAGCGGAAGCAATGGCCAAGGCCGAAGCGGAAGCGAAGGTTAAGGCTGAAGCGGAAGCAAAGACCAAGGCCAAGGCGGAAGCAGAGGCAAAAGCCAAGACGGAAGTCGAAGCGAAGGCCAAGGCAGAAGCAGAATCGAAGACCGCAGAACAAGCCAAACCAAAAACCGAGTCCAAGCCAACCGAAGAAGCAAAAACAAAAGCTGCCGAACCCCAAGCGCAGCCAAGCCTTGCGGTGGATGGTGGGAACGCGACTACCGGATTACAAGCCGGGCTCGATGCGCACCAGAAGAAGAACTACCCTGTTGCGCTAAAGGAGCTGGTCCCATTTGCGAACAAGGGTGATGCAACAGCCCAACTTCGCCTTGGCGTGATGAACGAAATGGGCCAAGGCGTTCCTCGGAACTACCAGAAGGCTGTGGCGCGGTATCGTCAAGCGGCTGAGCAGGGGAACGCAGAGGCGCAGTATCGTCTTGGAGAGAAGTACGACCTTGGGCAAGGCGTACCGCAGAACAAAAAAATAGCGGCAGAGTGGTATAGCAAATCGGCCGGTCAAGGATATGCGGAAGCGCAAGCCAAAATAAAAGTTGATGAAGAAGCGCGGGCAGTTGAGCAGGCCAAGACAAAGGAAGAAGCCAGGCTGAAAGCCGAGGCCAAGGCGAAAGCGGAGGAAGAAGCGCGGGCGGCCAAGCAAGCGAAGGCAGAAGCGAAAGCCAAGGCCAAGGCGGAGGCGGAAGCCAAGAAAGCTGAACAGGCCCGGATAGCCGCTGAAGCCAAGGCGGCGAAGCAAGCGAAGGCAGAGGAACAAGCCAGGCTGAAAGCCGAGGCCAAAGCGAAAGCCGAGGAAGAAGCGCGGGCCGCCAAACAGGCGAAGCTGGAAGCGAAGGCCAAGGCGAGGGAAGAAGCCGAAGCGAAGAAAGCAGAACAAGCCAGACTGGAAGCGGAAGCGAAGGCCAAGGCAGAAGCCGAGGCCAAGACTGC
>CAITJF010000127.1 GCA_903892645.1 uncultured Nitrosomonadales bacterium
GGAATCCAGCGGGTTTATTTAACATGTCTTTGGCTTTGTCCCCGCAATGCGGGGCGCTATTTTTCAACTGGATTCCCGCCTGCGCGGGAATGACGAGATTTGAATTTCAAAGGTGTTTTTATGTTAATTTTTGAGCGCTCCCATCCCGGCCGCCGCAACGCGGCACAAGCACCCGACCACGCCGCAGCAATCAGCGGCATCCCCGAAACATTGCTGCGCAAAGAACTGCCGCTGCTGCCGGAAGCCTCGGAAATGGACGTAGTGCGCCACTACACCCGGCTATCGCAAAAGAATTTTTCGATCGACACGCACTTTTATCCGCTCGGCTCCTGCACCATGAAATACAACCCGCGCGCCTGCAACACGCTGGCGATGCTGCCGCAGTTTCTTGCGCGCCATCCGCTGGCGCCGGATAGCACGGGGCAAGGCGTGTTGGAGTGCCTGTACGATTTGCAGGAAATCCTCAAAGACGTGACCGGCATGGCCGGTGTTTCCTTGATGCCGATGGCCGGCGCGCAGGGCGAATTTGCCGGCATCGCGATGATCCGCGCCTACCACGACGCGCGCAATGATACGGCGCGCACCGAGATCATTGTGCCAGATGCGGCGCACGGCACCAACCCGGCCACTGCTGTGATGTGCGGCTACACGGTGAAGGAAATTCCCACCGACCGCGAGGGCGACGTTGATCTGGAAGCGTTGCGCGCCGCTGTCGGCCCGCAGACCGCCGGGCTGATGCTGACCAATCCGTCCACCTTGGGCGTGTTTGAAAAACAGATCCAGGCCATCCAGAAAATCGTGCACGATGCGGGCGGCTTGCTGTATTACGACGGCGCGAACCTGAATGCGATCCTGGGCAAGGTGAAGCCCGGTGACATGGGCTTCGACGTGATCCACATGAACCTGCACAAGACTTTCTCCACCCCGCACGGTGGCGGTGGGCCTGGGGCAGGGGCGGTGGGTGTGGCGCAACGCCTGCTGCCGTTTCTGCCATTGCCGGTAGTTGAAAAACTCCCCTCTCCCGCTTGCGGGCGAGGGGCTGGGGGAGAGGGTGAGTACCGCTACCTCACCGAAAATGATCTGCCGCAATCCATCGGCCACCTGTCCGCCTTCAGCGGCAACATCGGCATCCTGCTGCGCGCTTATGTATATGCGCGCATGCTGGGCGCGGAAGGCATGCACCGCGTCGCGGAATTTGCCACGCTGAACGCCAACTACCTGATGGCGGAACTGCACAAGGCGGGCTTCACCGTCGCCTTCCCGCAGCGCCGCGCCAGCCATGAGTTCATCGTGTCGATGAAACCGCTCAAGGATGCCACCGGCATCTCCGCGATGGACGTGGCGAAACGCCTGCTGGACAAGGGCTACCACCCACCCACCACCTATTTTCCAATGCTGGTGCCGGAATGTCTGCTGATCGAGCCGACCGAAACCGAATCGAAAGAAACGCTGGATGGCTTCGTCAACGCGCTGAAAGAGATTCGCGATGAGGCCTATGCCACGCCGGAGCTGGTGAAGGGCGCGCCGCACACCATGCCGGTGCGTCGCCTGGATGATGTGAAAGCCGCACGCGAACTCGACCTGACATGGAAACCCGCAACAAGCACCCGCGCGGCCTGAAGCATGTCTGGCACGCGACTCTGACCGCACTGGCAGGGCTGCGTGCCGCGTGGCAACACGAAGACGCATTTCGCCAAGAAGTGCTGGTCGCGGCGATTGCCATACCCGTCGCGCTGCTGTTGCCTGCCAGCCCTCTCGGCAAGGCACTGATGATTGCCAGCATCCTGCTGGTGCTGATCGTCGAGTTGCTCAATTCCGCACTCGAAGCGGCGGTGGATCATACCTCGCTGGATATGCACCCGCTCGCCAAACGCGCCAAGGACATCGCCAGCGCGGCGGTGCTGCTGAGCATCGTGAATGCGCTGGTGGTGTGGGGGTTGGTTGTTATACCCGCCCTGCATTAATTCAAGCCAGTCGCAGGTTGTGCCAAGCCAACGGGCCGTAAACTAACAGCCTGTGGCACCTTCATGATGTTTCAGGAATTTTCCCTGACCGTTTCATTCCACTCAAACTGGATACGATGCAGTTGTGCATACACGCCACCCTTTTCCAGCAGTTCACGGTGCGTGCCGATTTCCACAATCCCGCCTTTCTGCAGCACAACAATGCGGTCGGCTTTTTCTATGGTGGAGAGGCGGTGCGCAATGACCAGCGTGGTGCGCCCCTGCATCAGGGTTTCCAGCGCAGCTTGCACGTGGCGTTCGGATTCGCTGTCCAGCGCGGAAGTGGCTTCGTCAAGAATGAGTATCGGCGCGTTCTTGAGAATGGCACGCGCGATGGCGATACGCTGGCGCTGGCCGCCGGAAAGGCGCACGCCTTTTTCACCCACCAGCGTTTGCAAGCCCTGCGGCATGTCGCGGATGAATTCCATCGCATGTGCGGCCTGCGCGGCAGCGATGATTTCCGCCTCCGGCACTTCGCGCATCTGGCCGTAAGCAATGTTGGCGGATACTGTATCGTTGAACAGCACCACCTCCTGGCTCACCAGCGCGATGTTGGCGCGCAGGCTGGACAGCGTGAGGTCGGCCAAGTCGTGTCCATCCAGCGTGATACGCCCGCCGCTGGGCGAATAAAAACGCGGCACCAGATTCGCCAGCGTACTCTTGCCGCTGCCGGAGGCGCCGACCAGCGCTACCGTTTGGCCCGCCGGGATTTCCAGAGAAATGTTACACAATGCCAGCCTGTCATCCTGCTGGTAGGACAGGCTTACGCGCTCGAACCCTATCCGTCCGCTGGCGCGGCCTATCGTTGTTTTTCCGGTATCAGTTTCATTGGGCGTGTCGAGCAATTCGAATACACTTTCCGATGCCGCCAGTCCGCGTTGCAAAAATTCGCTGACGCTGGTGAGGCGCTTCAACGGCGCGGTCAGCATCAGCATGGCCGCGATGAAGGAAAGGAAGCCGCCCACCGTGGTCTCGTCGCTCTTTGACTGCACGGTGGCGATATAAATAATGACGGACAGCGCCACTGCCGCCACCATCTGCACGATGGGTACATTGGCCGCCGATGCCAGGGCCTGCTTCATGGTGTGGCGGCGCACCCAGTTGGCCTGCGCGCTGAAGCGGTCGCCCTCGTATTGCTGCCCGCCGAACAGCTTGACCACCTTGTGTGCGGTGATGCTTTCTTCAATCACTTGCGTAATGTCGCCCATCGCGCGTTGCGAATCGCGGCTGGCGCTACGCAGGCGTCTGTTGATGGTGCGGATGATGAGGGCAATGACGGGCAGCATCACCAGGCTGAGCAGCGTGAGTTTCCAGTTCAGGTAAAACAGCCAGCCGAGCAGCCCGGCGATGATGATGGAATCGCGGATGGAAATCGTCACCACATTGGTGGCGGCAGCAGTCACCTGCGTCACGTCGAAAGTGAGCTTGGAGATCAGGTTGCCGGTGGCGTGGTCGTCATAAAAACGCGTGGGCAGCGCCAGCAGCTTGCGGAACATTTCGTCGCGCAAATCCATCACCACTTTGTTGCCGACCCAGCCGATGGCATAAGTGCCGGCGAAGGCAGCCACGCCGCGCACGAAAAAAATCACCAGGATAAATACCGGTGCCAGCCGGATGACCGTATCGTCCTTGTGTACGAAAGTGCCGTCCAGCATGGGTTTCAGCAAGGCGGGCAGCAGCGGTTCGGTGGCCGCGGCCACCGCCATGCCGAGGATGGATAGCGCAAAGGCGCGCCAGTAACGCTTAACGTAACCGAGCAGGCGCAGGTAAAGCTGGGAACTGGTCATCTGTTTCATGGCGCGCACTTTAACAGAAAGTCCGCAACCTTCTGAACACTCATGAACATGCTCGCGTATCCATCAGCACCCACAAAATCAGCGCCGCAGTTTCCAGCAACTCAAGCAGTGCGCCCGCCGTATCGCCGGTAGTGCCGCCGAGGCGCGCCATCATCATGCGCCGCAGCAGCCAGAACACGGTGGCACATCCCAGCACCAGCCCAGCCCCGCGCATCTCCAGCACGGCCAGTACGCCCAGCAGGGTAGCCAGCAACATCACGGTTACGGTGCGACGCGGCGCATGTTGAGCAAGCGCCGCACCCAGCCCGCCGGGGCGCACGTAAGGGGTAGTGATGAACAGCAATGGCATCGCACTGCGCGCCAGCAGCAACGGCCACAATAATGCCCAGCCATTGCCGCATTGCACCAGGCTGACCAGTGCGGCGAACTTCAGCAGTAACACCAGCACCACGGCGACAACCGCAGCGGGACCCGCATAAGGGTCTTTCATGATTGCCAGGGTGCGCTCGCGATTGCCGATGCCGCCCAGCCACGCATCTACGCTATCGGCCAAGCCATCCAGATGCAGCGCACCGGTCATCACCACCCATGCGGCCAGCAGCAAAGCGGCATGCAGCAACACCGGAACGCCATGCAGCAAGCCATGCAGCCCAGCCAGCAACGCGCCCAGCAGCAAACCAACCAGCGGGTAATACAGCAGCGACGCGCCGACTTCGCGCTCATCGTATGGCTGTTTGAGCCTGACCGGAATCTGCGTGAGGAACTGGATCGCGAGCAGCAACGGATAAAAAGGTTTCATGCCGAGTCCCATATAGTTTGCTGCGGTTCTTGTTCCACAATGATTTGATGCCGCGCCGCGTGCGGCACCGACAGGTTGAGCAGCTCGGTCAATGGGCGTTGTTGCAGGTGGCACAAGATGATGCGCATCACCCCGCCATGTGTAATCAGCAGCACATGCTGACCGGGATAGCGTGCGGGCAGCTCCCCCCAAGCCGCCAGCACACGCGCCTGGAATGACAGCAGCGGTTCCGCCTGCGGCGGCGTGCAGGCAACCGGATCGCGCCAGAAATTCTCCAGTGCGCTGGCATCAGTTGCGGCGATTTCAGCCGCACTGCACCCATCCCATGCACCGAAGTCCATCTCCTGCAAACGCGTGTCATATTGCAGCAGCAAACTGTGCTGTTGTGCGTAATCCTGTGCGAATGCCGCGCAACGCGCCAACGGCGAACTCAGCACCGCGTGGTGGCACGGCACGTTCAGCAAAGCCTCCGCCATCTGCCGGTAGCCGAGCTCGCTCAGCAGCGCATCGCTGCGCCCCAGATAGACGCTGCCTGCCTGCGTTTCACCGTGGCGCAGCAGGTCGATGTGAGTACGGCCAGACATCACAGTTTGCCCGACACCTGCGCTTCGGCAAACGTCGCCATGTTGTTATGCAGGGCGCAGGCCAGCCGCAGCAGCGGCACTGCCGTCGCCGCACCGCTGCCCTCGCCCAGCCGCATTCCGAGTTGCAACAGGGGCTGCGCACCGAGTGCGCCGAGCACGCACTGATGCCCCGGCTCGGCCGAAGTGTGCGCAAACAACATCCAGTTGCGCGCACCGGGCTGGATACGCACGGCAGTCAGTGCCGCCACCGAGCTGATGAAGCCATCCACCAAAACCGGCATGCCATTCTGCGCGGCAGCCAGATACGCGCCTGCCAGCGCCGCGATTTCGAAGCCACCCACGTGGCGCAGCACGTCCAGCGGCTGCGCCAAATTGGCCCGGTGCAAATCCAGCGCGCGCTGAATCACTACAGCCTTATGCGCCACGCCTTTGCTGTCCAGCCCCGTGCCGGGGCCTGCCAATAACTGCGGGGATTCCTGCAGCAGCGCGCAGGCGATGGCGCTCGCCGAAGTGGTGTTGGCGATGCCCATCTCGCCGCCGATAAAAATTTGCGCGCCACGCTCATGCGCGCGCAGCACGCTGTCGCGCCCGGCTTGCAGCGCCTGCGCAAGCTGCTCCCCGGCCATCGCCGGGGATTCTGCGAAATTCGCGGTGGCGGGAGCGATGACCGCGCGCACCACATTCGGCCATTCACCCGGATCGTTCACCGTGCCGAGGTTCACCACTTCCAGCCGCGCACCGAGCGTCTTCGCCAGCACACTGATCGCCGCGCCGCCACGCGCAAAATTTTTCACCATCTCACCGGTGACAGCCTGCGGGAAGGCCGAGACATTCTCTGCCGCAATGCCATGGTCACCGGCAAAGATAACGATGGCCACATGATCCGCGGCAGGCCTTTCCAAGCCCTGCATCGCGGCTAATTGCACCGCGATGGCCTCCATCTGCCCCAGCGAGCCGGGCGGCTTGGTGAGCTGTCCTTGCCGCGCCAGAGCCGCTGCTCGTGCCGTTTCATTCAATGCAGCACAAGGTTGTGCCAGCCAATCTGTATTCATGATGACCCCTGTTTTATTTGAAACCGTTAAAAATTTATTTGTACACGTGGCGCACTACATTTCATTTTTTACCACCATCGGCAAACCCGCCACCGTCAAAATTACCCGTTCACAGGATTGCGCCACCGCCTGATGCAAGCGCCCTGCCTCATCACAATAGCGCCGCGTCAACTCGCCCAGCGGCACGACGCCCATGCCGGTTTCGTTGCTCACCAGAATGATGTGGCCGGGCAGGGCGGGCAGTACCTCCAGCAACGCTGCCACTTCCTGCCGCAAGCGCGCCTCGCCCTGCGCGCATAACAAGTTGGTCAGCCACAGCGTCAGGCAATCCACCAGCACGCAGTGCCCTGCGGCGGCGTGACGTTGCAGGGCGGAAGCCAGTGCTAACGGCTCTTCCACCAGTTGCCAATGCCCGGGGCGCTGCGCCTGATGGTGGGCGATGCGCGCCCGCATTTCTTCGTCCTCCACCGTGGCGGTGGCCAAATAGGTGACCGGCAATCCACTCGCCAGTGCGTACTGTTCGGCCAAGCGGCTCTTGCCGGAACGCACCCCGCCCAGGATCAACTCCCTCATGCGTCTGCTCCACACAACTGCAAGATCCTCTGCATATCCAGATGTGTTTCCAGTGTATCGGCCAGACGCTCCAGATTCCGCTCGCGCAACGCGTGATAATCGAAGGGCTGTGGCGCCTGCAATCCGGCCCAGCCCAGCAATGCGGCGCAAGCCTGCGGCGACTCGAACACACCGTGCAGATACGTCGCCACGATCTGCCCATCGTCTGAAATCGCACCGTCCATGCGGCCATCATCGAGCTGCGCGAAGGGACGCTGCAAGGTGCTGCCCTCGCTCACCCCGGCATGGATTTCGTAGCCGCTCACCGGCATGCCGCCCTGTGCGAGCCTGCCCTGCACATTGCGCAATTGCTTGTGCGGCTGCAGGGTGGTGGCGAAATCCAGATAACCGAACCCTGTGCTGCTGCCCGGCGCACCCTCGATGCCGTGCGGGTCATGCAGCGCCGAGCCCAGCATTTGCAGCCCGCCGCAGATGCCCATCAACTTGCCGCCATAGCGCAGATGCCGCGCCAGATAATCCTCCCAGCCCTGCGCGCGCAGCCAGTCGAGATCGGCGCGCACGTTCTTGCTGCCGGGCAGGATTATCCAGTCGGCAGGCGGCGGCGCTGCATCGGGCGCAACCCAGTGCAGCGTTACTTGCGGATGCAGGCGCAGTGGATCGAAGTCGGTGTGGTTGCTGATATGTGGCAAGGCGGGAACGATGACGCGCAGCTTTCCCCTCTCCCCTAGCCCCTGTGTCAACTCCGCAGGGGCTTCAGCTCCTAGCGGATTGCCTGCCTTTGGTGCTCCCGCGAGCGGGTGAGGGGAAGAAGACGGCAGTGAATCCTCGGCCTCCAGATGCAGGCCAGGCAGATACGGCAGCACACCCAGCACCGGCTTGCCGGTGCGCTCCTCCAGCCAGTCCAGCCCATCCTGCAACAGTGTGATATCACCGCGAAAACGGTTGATGATAAAGCCGCGCACGCGCGCCTGTTCGCTCTCGCTCAATAGCGCCAGTGTGCCGACCAAGTGGGCGAATACGCCGCCACGGTCGATGTCTGCGACCAGCAGCACCGGGCAATCCACCGCCTCGGCAAAGCCCATGTTGGCGATGTCGCCGGCGCGCAGATTGATTTCGGCAGGCGAACCGGCGCCTTCCACCACGATTATCTGGTATTGCATGGCCAGCCGCCGGTGCGAGGCGAGCACCGCCTCGTGCGCCACGCGCTTGTCGTCGTGATAGGCCGCGGCTTCCATGTTGCCGACAGCGCGTCCGTGGATGATCACCTGTGCGCCGGTGTCACTGTTCGGTTTCAGCAGCACCGGGTTCATGTCGGTGTGCGCAGCCAAGCCCGCCGCCTGTGCCTGCACCGCCTGCGCGCGTCCGATCTCGCCGCCGTCCGCAGTCACCGCGCTGTTCAGCGCCATGTTCTGCGGCTTGAACGGCGCCACGCGCACGCCGCGCCGCCTGAGCACGCGGCATAGCCCTGCCACCACGGTGCTCTTGCCCGCATCGGAAGTGGTGCCCTGGATCATCAGTGTGGTCGTGCTCATGTTGAATGCACCTGTTTAAGCGCTGTACCCAGCCTGTTCCATTCCGCCGCGCTGCCGGGCAGGCCGAAACGCAAACTGCGCGGTTGTGTGAACAGGCGGGTGAGGATGCCGCGTTGCGCCAGTTGCTGATGGATGGCCTCGGCCTGTTCCGTCTGCACCCACTGAAACAGGCCGCAGCCACCGGCGGGCGGCAAATCGGCATCGCCCAGTAACTGCGCCAGGCGTCTCCCATCCTGCAACAGGCGTTCGCGCGTTGTTGCCTGCCAGGCGCTGTCGAGCAGCGCGGCTTGCGCCACACAGCGCGAGGGGCCTGCCACGCTCCATGGCCCCAGCGCTGTATGCATATGCCCCAACAATTCTGCATGCGCCAGCACGAAGCCGACGCGCGCACCGGCCAGCCCGAAGAACTTTCCAAGTGAACGCAGCACGATCAACCCATGCGGCATCTGCGGCGAAGCAAAACTTGTCTGCATGCTCGCCTCGATGAAGGCCTCATCCACGATCAGCCATCCGCCGCGCGCCGCAAGACACGCATGCCACTCACCCAGTTGTGCGTGGGTAAATACTTCACCGGTAGGATTGTTAGGCTGCATCAGCACCAGCACATCAAGGTTATCCACCTGTGCGGCGATTTCATCTGCGCACAATTCCTTCACCTCATGTCCTGCACTGCGCCAGGCATGGGCATGTTCGGCATAACCCGGATGCAGCACCCCGGCGCGGCAGCGGCTGCGCAGGCGCGGCAGCAGTTGGACCGCGGCTTGCGAGCCGGAGACGGGCAACAGGTCAGCCGTGCCGTAGCAGCGTGTTGCAGCTTCCCCCAGGCTATCCTGCTCCTGTGGCAGGCGTGCCCAGGCTGCGAGAGGAATTTCCGGTGGAACAAAGGGGATGGGGTTGATGCCGGTAGACAGATCCAGCCAGCTCTCCACTGTAATGCCATAGCGCGCAGCTGCGGCGCGGATTTGTCCGCCGTGTTCAAGCATTCAGCAACACCCCGGTCAACAGCAGCACTGCAACCCACAGCCACACGCCGCGTTGCACCAGTGTAATGGCGCGCGCAATGTCGGATGCCTGCGGCGCACTGCCCGCACCCAAAACAGGACGCGCCTCACTCATACCGTGGTAATTTGCCGCACCGCCCAGCGTCAGCGTCAGGCTGCCCGCGCCACTCGCCATCACCGGCCCGGCATTCGGGCTGTCCCAGGCATGCGCCTGTTGCCGCCAGCAGAGCAGGGCAATACGTGTGTTGCCGAGCAGCGCATAGGTGAGTGCGGTGAGCCGCGCCGGGATGAAATTCAGCACATCGTCCAGCCGCGCTGCCGCCCAGCCGAAATAGTTATAGCGCTCGTTGCGGTAGCCCCACATTGCGTCCAGCGTGTTGCTCAAACGATACAACAGCACACCCGGCGCACCCGCCAGCACAAACCAGAACAACGCGGCAAAGATCGCATCGTTGCCGTTTTCCAATACCGACTCCACCGTGGCGCGTGCTACCGCCTCCTCATCCAATTGACTGGTGTCGCGGCTGACCATCATGCCCACCTGCCGGCGTGCATCCGGCAAATTCCCGGCAGAAAAAGCGTTAGTCACGCGCCCGGCATGTTCGCGCAGGCTGCGCGGCGCGATGGCGAAATACAGCAGCAAGATGGAAAACAGCGTTCCGAAAATCGCGAGCTGTTGCAACACTGCTGCCAGTGCCACGAGCGGAATCAGCAGCACGCACACTGATGCAATGCCGCGCAAGTAGCGTGCGGCAGAAGCGGCATCCGCCGGCCCGTAAAATAATTTTTCGATACGCCGCGCCAGGCTGCCGAAGCCAACCAGCGGATGAAAACGGCGCGGCTCGCCCAATAGGTGATCGAGCAACACCGCCACCAATATCATCAGCGGCACTTCCAGATGATTAAAAGATTCCACTGGCTGCATTGGTTGGCGAACAGGTGATTGATGGCGGCACGATCAGTTGGGTGTGGCGATGGGTAAGATTCATCCCGAAAATCCTGTGTGCTGGCAGCCAGTCGGGCGACTACAGCTCAATGCCCTTTTGCGCCTGGATGCCCATGTCAAACGCGTGTTTGACCGGGCGCATTTCGGTGACGGTGTCGGCATATTCGATCAGCGCATCGGGCGCGGCGCGCCCGGTCAATACCACGTGCTGCTTTGCCGGGCGGTTGCGCAAGGCTTCCAGCACCTGTTCGATTTCAATATAGCGCAGCTTCAAAGCGATGTTGATTTCGTCCAGCACCACCAGCGCAATATCTGGGTTGCGCAGCATGTCGCAAGCCAAATTCCATGCGGCTTGCGCCGAGGCGATGTCGCGTTGCTTATCCTGTGTTTCCCAAGTAAAGCCGTCGCCCATTACGTGATACTCAACTTCGGGAAAGCGGCGGAAGAAGGCTTCTTCACCGGTGGAAAAGCTGCCTTTGATGAATTGCACCACGCCGACGCGCATGTTATGCCCGAGGGCGCGTGCAATCATGCCGAACGCCGCACTGCTCTTTCCTTTACCGTTGCCGGTATGCACCAGTACCACACCTCGGCTTTCGCTAGCCTGGGCGATTTTCGCATCCACCACTTCCTTGTGGCGTTGCGTGCGGGCACGGTGTTGCGCCGAACTATCCGCCATGCCTAAATGCGCTCAGCGGAATGATTGGTATTTTTGCCTGAATTACCCAGCAGCACATGCAGCATCGCAGCACACGCGAGATATAACATCGTGCAAGACAGGTACGGCGGGTAATACTTTGCTATGCCATCCGCATATTGCATCAGGCTTATGTTCGCGATGCGCCCGGAAAGCAGGTAATAACTGGTATTGGAAATCAGGAATGCTACGGTAGTCGAACCCCACGCCACGGCGGCCAGCACTCCCAGGTTTGCCCATTTCATTTGCTGGTGTGCGGCGAACCAGCGGCCGGCATACCACAGGCAGGCATAGGTGGGGATCAGGAACCAGTAGGCAGGCGAAATACACGCATCGCTTACGCCGCGAAAGACAATCGCGTAATAATCAACTCCCCCGGCTACCAGCAACAGCAATACAAACGCCACTGCGGCAGGCAAGGCCAAGCGCGCCAGATAAAAACCGGCCAGGAAAAATACCGCCAGACTGGCATCCGGCAAAGACACTGAAGAGCCGAAATGGCTGTAGAACCGCGTGGCCGCCATCAACAGCACCAGCGCAGCAAATATTCCAGCTTGTCGGGTTTGCAATTTCATTTCTATTACTCCTCTCAATTTAAGACACATAATCCGGTAGCAACTTTAGCAGAAAAGCGGGGCGTCGAAGCACATCCCCGCCCTTTGCCGCTTTTACTGCTGGTAACCCAGTCCGGCAAACAAAGTGCGCCCCAGCGGGTTGTAGCCATAAGCTGTGGCGTCATTCTGGTTGGTGAGGTTATCCGCACGCAACGATAGCTTTAAATTTTTGCTGATCGCATAGCCTGCAGTAAAATTGATTACGTTATAACTTGGTAGGGTAACAGGCATGCCAGTTACCAAATCTGCATCTGGCCGTGATTCACTGTATTGCCACTCACCGCCAACTTGCCATGCCCTAAACTGCTGCGACAGGCCAATGCTGCCATGCTGTCTGGCACGACGTGTCAAGATGGGGCCTGTACTTGTGTTGCGCGGGTTTTGCAAGGTCAACGCAGCTTTCACGCCTGTATCGCCAAACTGCCCGGCGTAGCCGAGTTCCACGCCATCAATGCGCGCCTCACCCAAATTGACCATTGCAAAGGCGGGCAAATTATTACCGGTAATCAAACCGCTAATCCGATTGTCAAAGTACGCTGCATCGAAACGTTGCGTGCCATCCGTATAGTGCAATCCCAATTCACGATTGCGGGAGTGCTCCGGCTGTAAATTGGGGTTGCCTGCATAGGTAAAGCACAAACCAAAAAAACAACCAAAATTCGTAAAGGGATAAAACAAATCATTGAGTGTTGGCGCTTTGAATGCAGTGCTCACACTTGCTGTCGCGCGCCAGGCGTCATTGATGGCGTAGCCATATCCAAACAGGCCGGTATTTGACTGGCCAAAATCAGAGTAGCTGTCCTGGCGCAAGTTGGCTTGCACCTGATGTGAACCGTAATAACCTGTATAGCCCGCAAACAAGCTGTTCACCTTGCGTTCTTTTGTCGTGAAGGCAACGTCGCTTGTTACCTGTTGCGTTAAACTTTCCACGCCCAGGTTAAGTACGTTACGCTTATCCAGTTGCAAGGTATTTTGCCAGGTTAGCTGCTGGTTGCTTGTTCTGAATACCGCGCCATTCGCCAAATCCAGTTGACCATTCAGAAAAGTTTGCGTGTCATCTACGCCTTGCGCCAATTGCAAGTGGCTTTGCCAAACATTGCTTAAACGATTGTCCGATGAGAGAGAGACTTTGCTCACTTGCGCCTTGCTGCTATTGCTCTCATTCGGCGTCAGACCAAATGGGTTGTCGTATTGGCTATGCCCCACACTATTGAAAGCTGTGGCAGTCATGCTGTGATCCGGGTTAAATGCATGACGTACATTGGCTGACAGGCTGGCATTGTCATAACCGTCCTTGTCAGGATTGGCGCCGGGAAACAGCACAGGATTGATGGCCGACACCCCATCGGTCTTAAATCTGGAGGCTTGCACGTTAAAGTCTGTGCTCTCGACCACGCCGCCAAAGCCGACGGATAAGCGCTGCGCCCCTTGACTACCCATGCCTGCGACCATATTCACGGCGGGTACGCCGTGCCCACGCTTGGTGAAAATTTGCACCACTCCACCGATGGCTTCCGATCCATACAGGCTGCTGACATTGCCGCGCACCACTTCGATGCGCTCGATTTGATCCAGCATTAAATCCTGAATCGAAGTGGTACCCGATGTGGCAGAGCTAATACGCACCCCATCCAGCAAAATCAAAGTATGAGTGGCATTTGTGCCTCTAATGTACAAGTTGGTGGTTTTACCCATCCCGCCGGCCTGATTGATTTCCACACCATCTATGCTACGCAAAATAGCCGGCACATCGACTGCCTGTGACTCGCGAATGTCCTGCTGGGTGATGACAGTAGTGCTGCTTATGGATTGTTTTAACGGTTGCGCTGTGCGTGTGGCGGTCACCACGATTTCGTCTAGTGTGTCGGTTGCTGCATAAGACAAGGGAGTAGCCGCGCACAAAATGGCGGCAAGCAGTTTCTGCTGTTTCATTGAGATTTTCCTGAGCAAATTCCAAGCGTCCCCGTTGGAATGTTTAAACACAGGAAATACAGCGGAGGGCAACAAAGGCGTGGCTTGTGCTACCAAGGCAATTTGTTCGCCGTCCATGCGCCGCCCGCAGCATTTCCCGACCTGTGGAATCCTTGTGGGATTCCTGCACTCAAGGCCGATATACGGGCTCGCAAGACAAAACGCATCGCCTTCCCATGATTGCTCACAGTGGCATATTGATACGTCCACACTTGCTTACCGTTGCGGGGGCAGCACAGGTATTTCACCTGTTTCCCGTTTAACCGGATGGCGCAAACCATCCGGCACCTTGATGCGATGCGCATTATAACAAATATTGAACCCAGATTATCTATTAGGCCGAAAACAGCGTCATTCCCGCGCAGGCGGGAATGACGAAGCTAAATAAACAATCTGGGTTGAAAATGCGGCTACCCTTTCAAACGCATGTTGGAAGATGCCAGGCCATCCCATCGCAAGGCCGCTCGGGTATCATGCGGGAATTGCGGCAATCCCGCGTTTTATATTGAGTAGTTTCATGTCCTGGTTCGTCACCAACTTGGTCAGCGCATTCCTGCTCCCGCCACTCAACCTGCTGCTTGCCGCACTGGTTGGGTTGTTGATCGCCCGTTCTTACCCGCGCCTCGGACGCGCATTGCTCATCGGTTCACTTGTGCTGCTGTGGCTGTGCTCCACCCCTTATTTCGCCGAGGGTACGTTGCATCTCTTGGAAGGGCCGGCCAAGGCGGTTGATACGCAAGTACAACCCGCCGACGCCATCGTGGTGCTGGGCGGCGGTACTTACTTTCATGCGCCGGAATATGGAACAGATACGGTGAGTGAAGCCACATTGGTGCGCTTGCGCTACGCCGCGAAGCTACAGCGCGAAACCGGCAAGCCCATATTGGTCACCGGCGGCAAGCCGCTCGGCAACGACCTTTCCGAGGCGCATCAAATGCAGGCCGTGCTGGAACAGGAATTCAAGGTTCCGGTGCGCTGGGCCGAGGATGCCTCCGATAACACGCTGGAGAATGCGCGCTACAGCTATCAACTGTTGCAAAAGGCCGGTATCAAACGCATCTACCTGGTGACCCACGCCTGGCACATGCCGCGTTCGATCCTGGCATTCCAGTCCGCCGGATTCGATGTCGTGCCCGCCCCTACCGCTTTCACTACACACTACCAGACCGGCCTGCCCAGGTTTATTCCACGCGCCGAGGGTTTGTACGGCAGCAAGATTTTCATGCACGAAATTATCGGGCTGCTGTGGTATCGGTTAAAATCCTGACACAAGATGATCTCTATAAATCACATTTCGTCATTCCCGCGCAGGCGGGAATCCAGTGGGTTTGAACTAAATGGATTTTGAATACATGGATTCCCGCCTGCACCCGCAAGGGGTACACCGTGGTTGTAAGGGGCTGAAGCCCCAACAACGCACGCAGCGCGGGAATGACGGCTACTGTAATGGTATCTGTCATGAATTTACGTAAAGCTCAATAGCGAGGCGCATTATGAAAGCACGCATCAAGTGGGTGGAACAGGTTTCCTTTCTGGGTGAAACAGAAAGCGGCCATGCCGTCCTGATGGATGGCCCGCCGGATGGCGGCGGACGCAACCTCGGGCCGCGCCCGATGGAGATGGTGCTGCTCGGCACCGGCGGCTGCACCACTTACGATGTCATCCACATCCTGAAAAAGAGCCGCCAGCAAGTCACCGATTGCGTGGTGGAAATCCAGGCAGAGCGGGCCACGGAAGACCCCAAGGTGTTCACCCAAATACACTTTCACTTCATCGTAACCGGCAAGGACTTGAAACCGGAACAGGTAGGGCGTGCCATCAAGCTTTCCGCAGAAAAATACTGCTCGGCCTCCATCATGCTGGGCAAGACTGCAGACATCACGCATGATTTTGAAGTGGTGCAGGAATGAATCTCTTGAGTTTTACCTAGGCCGAACGAGCAAAGGGAAGCCGTCTTCTCGTAGGTTGGGCACGCTACGCTTTGCCCAATCTACGTACTGCTACCGTTTCGCCATCAGAAATATACTCGGAAAAATCAGAGCATGAAATTAGGGTATGAGATCAGGAATCCACCGCTTTCCGCGCGGGAAAACGGGCGAGTATCAAATGGGTAATCTTCTAGTTTGCGTATAACTCAATCTCCATCTTACAGAGCAAATCTAGCCCGGACTACCCGGCTATTTTTGTTGAAGTTTCAAGATTTGCTGTTGCAATTCCGGCAAGTCATTCTGAATTGTCTTCCAGACAATTTCAAAATCTATTGAAAAATAACCGTGAGCAACACGGTTACGCATCAGATAAATATCTTCCCATGGCACTTCAGGATGCTCGGCAGCGAAACCCGGATGATGGCGCTCAATATTTCTGGCTGCTTCTCCAATGACTTCGATGTTGCGGATGACCGCATCTTGCACCATTGCGTTTCCCAGAAACGCCACCTCGTCCACATCCTCGGCATAGCTTCCGATTCGCTGAATGGCTTGGAGAATGTGGCCAAGATATTCTTGAACGCGCAAAAAATCCTTGCTCATACCGGCACCGCCTCCGACAGCACACGCTCTCTGAAGCTTTCCGGCAATGCTCTGGGCGTCAATACATCCACCGTTACCCCCAGGAGTTTCTGAAGCCGGTTCTGAATCCGTGCAATATCCAATAACGTTGTATCCGCTGTTGGATCAACCAGCAAATCGAGGTCGCTCTCTTCCGTATCTTCACCGCGAAGAACCGAACCAAATACACGAACATTGCTGACGCGGCACCGTAACGCGATTTCACGCACAGCAGCGCGATTCGATTGCAAAGCTTCGGAAGGACGCATGTTGCACTCCTGAAATTCGTTATTATCGAGTTTGAATTATAACTGCGCATGCAATTGTGCGGTCTCGCCTTTCGAGGTTAAGCTTGGTGCTCATAATCGTCGTGTTGCAAAAATACAACAAACCAACATAAAACCTTGCTCTCCTCTTTACTGCTCTGACAGAATGCGCCCTGACTTCTCATCTGGTTCGAATAGCTTGAGAGGTTTTCCGGGAAGACCGCTTTAATTTTTAATAAAATTTAGGAGAATCTGCATGAAAAAGAAATTACTCGCTTTGGCATTTGCCGGCGCGTTTGTGGCGCAGGCTGCCATGGCCGACACCGCAAATGTGAACGTATACGGCGTAGCAAACTTGTCCTATGACAGCACGAGCACTGGTGCTACGGCTAATAGCACCTCGCAGAACAAGGTGTCGAGCAACTCTTCGCGCATCGGCTTCAAGGGTGCTGAAGACCTGGGTGGCGGCACCTCCGCAATCTGGCAAGTCGAAAGCTTGATTGGTATGGATGGAACGCAAAACGCTGCTCAGACTCTGAACTTTGGCGCAGCAACATCCGCAGCTATTGCAGCATCTGGTATTGCTGCTTCTACTCAATCTGTTGCTGCTCAAAATAGCAACGTCCTCGGTTCGCGCAACACCTTCGTTGGTTTGAGCGGCGAAAGCTGGGGTACTGTCTTGTTGGGCCGTAACGACACCCCGTACAAGACTTCGACTCGCAGGCTGGATCTGTTTGCTGACGGCATCGCCGATAACCGCACTCTGATGGGTAGAGGCGCTGGTGCAGGGTTTGACACACGCAATGCTGACGTTGTGCAATATGACAGCCCGAACATGAGCGGTTTCAAGGCATCCATTCAATATACTGCTGGTGCAGAAACTGCGACAACCGCCGGAATGACCAAAGGTCAAACAACGTCGTTGGCCGGTATGTACGAAGCGGGCCCGATATACGTAGCCTTGGCTTATCAGACCAATAATTTTGGTAGCGTTGGTTCCGGTAGCGTTGCACCTTCAGCAGCTGCAGCAGCTGCAGTTAACCAGTCGGAAAGAGCCTGGAAACTGGGCGGTAGCTACACGATGGATGCGTTCCAAGTGAATGCGATTTATGAGTCAACCACCGATGGCCTGAATGCCGGCGTTGATGTTGGAGGCCACAAGGCTTACTACATCGGCGGCAAGTTCAACGTCAGCGGCAACGATGCTGTGAAACTGGCATACACCCGTTCGAAGGAAGTTGGCAGCCCATCAGTGGCGAACTCTGGCGCAAACCAAGTCGCCATTGGTTATGACCACAGCATGAGCAAGCGCACTACGGTCTATGCCTTGTACACCAGGCTGAGCAACGATACGGCTGGAACCTACGCCCTGTCGAGCGCTGCGGTATCTACTGCTGCCGTTGCTAATGCAGGTGCTGACGCAGATCCTACTGCTTTCTCGATTGGTATCAAGCACACGTTCTAAATTGGCTGCGTCCTTTA
>CAITJF010000128.1 GCA_903892645.1 uncultured Nitrosomonadales bacterium
CGACCAAGGTGTTCGCGGGCATGGCCCGCTCCTACAATTACGATTCAAACGGATGGCGCAGCACAATGGTTTCATCGCGATCCGGCCCGGTGGAGACCATATCCACCGGCACTTCGCAGATTTCCGCCATGCGTTGCAGATAGTTGCGCGCTTGCAACGGCAGGTCTTCGTAGCGCTTCACGCCCACCGTGCTGCCGCTCCATCCCGGCATGTCTTCATACACCGGTTCACAGCCGACCAGCGATTCCGCGCCAACCGGCAGGATATCGCTGTATTCGCCGTCAATGCGGTAACCCACGCACAGACGTAATGTCTGTACGCCATCCATTACATCCAGTTTAGTGACGCACAGGCCGGATACGCCGTTGATCTGGATGGAGCGCTTGAGTGCGGCGGCATCGAACCAGCCGCAGCGGCGCGCACGCCCGGTAGTGGCGCCGAATTCGTGCCCTTTCTCGGCCAGATGCTTGCCCACTTCGTCGTCCAGTTCGGTCGGAAACGGGCCGGAGCCGACGCGCGTGGTGTAAGCCTTGGTGATGCCCAGCACGTAATGCAGCATCTGCGGGCCGACGCCGCTGCCGGCGCAAGCCGCGCCCGAGATGCAATTGCTGGAGGTGACGAAAGGATAGGTGCCGTGGTCAATATCCAGCAGCGTGCCCTGCGCGCCTTCGAACAGCAGGTTCTGCCCTGCCTTGTTCGCCTCGTACAGCGCACGCGGCACGTCCATCACCAGCGGCTTGATGCGCTCGGCCAGCACCATTGCGCCATCCAGCGTTTGCTGGAAATCCACCGTTGCAACTTTGAAATAATTCTTCAGCACGAAGTTGTGGTAGTCCAGCACCTCGCCCAGCTTTGCGGCGAAGCGCTCGCGATGAAACAGGTCTTGCAGGCGGATAGCGCGCCGCGCCACCTTGTCTTCGTAGGCAGGGCCAATGCCGCGCCCGGTGGTGCCAATTTTTGCTTCGCCCTTGGCGGCCTCGCGCGCCTTATCGATTGCTTCATGATAGGGCAGGATTAGCGGGCAGGCTTCGGAAATACGCAGGCGGCCATAGATGTCCACACCGGCAGCGGCCAGGTTATCCATTTCCTTGAGCAGCGCCTGCGGTGACAGCACCACGCCGTTGCCGATGTAACACATCACATGCTCGCGCAGGATGCCGGAAGGAATCAGGTGCAGCACGGTTTTCTTGCCGCCGATAACCAGCGTATGCCCTGCATTATGGCCGCCCTGGAAACGCACCACGCCTTGCGCGTGGTCGGTCAGCCAGTCCACCACCTTGCCCTTGCCTTCATCGCCCCATTGGGTGCCGATTACTACTACATTCTTCGACATTACTCAGTTCCAGTTCAGAGTTTTATTTCAACGACCTGCCACGCTCCGTCACGCAATACCAGCGCACGGTCACAATTCAGTTCGGTATGCAGCGCCGGATTACCGAGCAAATCCACCACCACGGCATGTCCCTGCGCGCGCAACTGCGCAATTTTTTTCTGTAGCGCCACATCATCGCGGTGCGGTGCCAGCACACCCTTGGGCTGTGTCTGCACTGCCAACAGTCCATGCAGCTGGCGCAAATCCATGCTGAAGCCGGTGGCGGGGCGGGCGCGCCCGAAGCTTTTGCCCACGTCATCATAGCGTCCGCCCAGCGCGATGGCATCGTGGCTGCCCGCGTGATAAGCGGCAAACACCATGCCGCTGTGGTAATGGTAGCCGCGCAATTCGGCGAGATCGATGCCGATGCTGTGCGCCAGCGGTTGCAGGTGCGCGGCAGCCTGTTCCAATTCGTCCAGCGCCGCAGCTACTTCCGGATAACCCGGCAGCACCGCACGCGCGCGCGCTATAACCTCCACCCCGCCATACAGTTGCGGCAACGCCAGCAATGCATTTCTTATTTCCGGCGCCAAACCGGCCACCAGTGGACGCAACGCGGGCATATCCTTGCCTTGCAATGCGCTGAACAATTCCGTTTCCAGTTCTTGCGCGATCCCGGCATGCCTGACCAGCGCACGGAACAGCGCGACATGGCCGAAGTCGAGATGCACACCGCTGACCCCAAGCGAAGCCAAGGCTTGCAACATCAGACGCTGCACCTCGAGATCGCTTTCCAAGCCGCTGTGGCCATACAACTCTGCACCAACCTGCAAAGGCTCGCGCGTGCGCATCAGCCCCGCAGGCTGGGTATGCAGCACACTGCCCGTGTAACACAAGCGGGTGATGCCCTGGCGATTGAGCAAGTGGGCGTCTATGCGCGCCACTTGCGGCGTGATATCTGCACGTAGCGCCAAGGTGCGCCCGCTCAACTGGTCAACCAGCTTGAAGGTGCGCAAATCCATGTCATGGCTGCCGTTGACCAGCAGCGAATCGGCATATTCAAGCAGCGGTGGTGCAACCAACTGGTAGCCGGACAGGCGCAACAATTCGAGCACACCGGCGCGCATGCACTCGATGCGCCAGGCTTCGTCCGGCAGCATGTCCTGAATATATTCCGGCAATAACCAGTTCGGCATTAGGGCGCCCCTAAAAAATCCAAAATTTCGTCGCCATACTTCGTTGTGCTTAAAAAATCTTGCTTACATATAACCATATGCGGCGCTGCAATTTTTTGCGCACGCCTTGTCTGGCTTAGAAATTTGAATTTTTAGAGGCACCCTCATTTCACAAAATACAATAACAGCAGGCCGGACAACATGGCGCTGATGCCTACAAAACGGAGTTGTCCATCGGAGAGCAACACCAGCTTGCTAAATGTATCGCGCCACAGGCTGGGAAACAGAAACGGCACGATTCCTTCAATCACCAGCATTAACGCCAACCCGATCAGCCAGTAATTCAGCATTTCTGCTACTTGCCGCCCTTGCCGGAACTCTTCAAATATTTGAAGAATGAGGAACTGGGGTCAATCACCATGACATCGCCCTTGTTCTTGAAGCTTTGCTTGTAGGCTTCCAGACTGCGGTAAAAAGAGTAGAACTCGGAATTGCGGCCAAACGCTGCGGCATAAATCGAAGTCGCCTTGGCATCGCCATCGCCTTTGATTTTCTGCGCATCGCGATAGGCGTTGGCAAGTGTCACTTCACGTTGCCGGTCGGCATCGGCGCGAATTTTCTCGCTGTCGGCATTACCGGTTGCACGCAACTCGTTGGCTACCCGCTTGCGCTCGGCATCCATGCGGCGATACACCGACTCACTGATCTCCAGCGGAAAATCCACCCGCTTCAGGCGCACATCCAGCACCTCCACACCGATCTTGCGCGCGTCGGCATCCGCCTTTTCGCGCAATACCTGCATGATCTTTTCACGCTCGCCGGACACCACTTCGTGGATGGTGCGTTTGCCGAATTCCTCGCGCATGCTGGCATTCACCGTCTGCATCAAACGGGTTTGCGCGCGTACTTCATCGCCACCCACGCTGATGTAATACTGCTTCACATCAGCAATG
The DNA here is from genome assembly GCA_903892645.1 of uncultured Nitrosomonadales bacterium. Taxonomy (GTDB): domain Bacteria; phylum Pseudomonadota; class Gammaproteobacteria; order Burkholderiales; family Gallionellaceae; genus CAITJF01. The sequence goes on from CAITJF010000128.1 coordinate 3,441, forward strand.
CGCCATTTTACAAAGGAATCCACCATCACGTTTTTCTTTTCCGCCGTGATGAAACGCTCCGGCTCCATGCTATCCATGGTCAGGATGCGCGAATCGAAATAGCGCACGTTTTGCACCAGCGGTATCTTGAAATACAGGCCTGGTTTGGTTTTTTCCCCCACCACCTCCCCAAGCTGGAACACGATGGCGGTCTGGCGCTGATCCACCACGAACATGCTCAAACTGAGCAGGATCAAGAGTGCAACTGCGCCAACCAGGATATTGCCGAAATTGGTTTTCATGGACGTGCCTCCCTGTCGCGACCGCGCAACGCTTCGCGCACAATTGGCGTGGCAGGCTCATTCAGCGCAGCGGGCTGGGGTGCGACTTGCTCCGCATTGTTGGCCGAGCGGCCCGCTGCCGTGGTTATTTCCGGCAAACCCGGATTGGTGCTCTGGATCAGCTTATCCAAGGGCAGGTACAACAGACTATTGCCGCCTTTCTGGTCCACCATGACCTTGCTGCTGCTGCTCAATATCTGCTGCATCGCGTCTATGTACATGCGTTCACGCGTGACAACGGGCGCCTTCTCATATTCCACCAGCACCTGCTTGAAGCGGCTGGCATCACCCTCGGCATTCGCCACCACGCGCTGACGGTAGCCTTCCGCCTCCTGCATCAGGCGTGCTGCCGCGCCCTTGGCCTTCGGTACCACGTCATTGGCATAGGCCTGCCCTTCATTCTTCTGGCGCTCCCTGTCCTGACCGGCCTTCACCGCATCATCAAAAGCGGCCTGCACCTGTTCGGGTGGCTGCGCATTCTGCATGGTAACCTTGCTTACCAAGATGCCGGACTTGTAGCGATCAAGGATTTCCTGAATCAATTTGGTGGTGGCTGCCGCGACCTGCTCGCGCCCTTCATACAGCACGAAGTCCATCTTGTTTTTGCCGACAATTTCGCGGATGGCAGTTTCGGCCGCCTGGCGCACATTCTCATCCGGTGCGCGGTTGTTAAACAAATAATCGGCCGGGTCTTTCAGGAAGTACTGCACAGCAAACTGGATATCGATGATATTTTCATCGTCGGTCAACATCAGTGATTCTTTCAACATCTTGTTCTTGACGTGGTCACGGTAACCGACTTCCACCGTTCGGACCTGGCTAAGGCTCACAACTTCGACGGATTCTATGGGGAACGGTAGGTGCCAGCGCGGGCCGGCCTGGGTGGCCTCGATATACTTGCCGAAACGCAGCACCACACCGCGCTGGCTTGCATCCACGATGTAAAAACCGCTGGCAACCCAGATCAGCGCAATCACCGCAACAATCAGGCCTATCCCGCCGCTGAAATTCCAGGGTGCACCACCGCCGCCGCTGTTGCCTGTGCCGCCACCCTTGCCGCCAAACAGCGCTGCAACCTTTTTATTGAGGTCACGCAGCACCGCTTCCAGGTCTGGAGGGCCGCCGCTGTTTTTATTGCCCCATTGCGGGTCATTCAATCCCATAGTCCATCCTGCTGTTAATTAACTCAGTTATTAAGGGGATGCCATTCTTGCACCTGCGCATCCTGCGGCGCCCGCGCCGCGCGCACTTCAGCCAGAGCCGCACGCAACACATCCATGCCCGCGCCGGTTTTGGCGCTCAAGCGAATGCGCGTAATTCTACCATATTCGTCGCGCTCCACACCGGCGGGCAACTCCTGCAAATCGATTTTGTTCAACACCAGAATCTGCGGGATATGCTGCGCGCCAATCTCGGCCAGCACCTTGTTGACCTCGGCTATTTGATCATCGCGAACGGGGTTATTGGCATCCACCACATGCAGCAGCAAATCCGCCTGTGCGGTTTCTTCCAGTGTGCCGCGAAACGCCGCGACCAGCGAGTGCGGCAGATGGCGGATGAAACCAACGGTATCCGACACCACGACCTCACCGCCCCCTCCCGGTTTTTCATCGTCTGGCGATGCACCGGGCGCGGCTTCAATGAACATGCGGCGCGAGGTAGTATCCAGCGTGGCGAATAATTGGTTGGCTACATAAGCATTAGCGCGGGTCAACCGGTTGAACAGCGTGGACTTGCCCGCATTGGTATAGCCCACGATAGACACCGACAGCACGTCAGCGCGATTGCGCGCGCGACGCTGTACCATACGTTGATGCTTGAGCTTTTCCAGCCGGTCTTTCAGGAAATGAACGCGTTTATCCAGCTTGCGCCGATCCAGCTCCAGCTGGGTTTCACCCGGGCCACGCGCGCCCACCGCGTATTTTTGCTGCCCCATGTCGCTGTTTAGCCCAACCAGGCGCGTAGCGAGATACCTGAGTTGCGCCAGTTCCACCTGCACCTTGCCTTCATGGCTCTGCGCACGTTGCGCAAAAATATCCAGAATCAACATGGTGCGGTCGATCACGCGCGTATTCAACTTGGCGGTCAGGTTGCGCATCTGCGCGGGAGAAAGATCGTGATTGAAAATAACCAGCGGGACTTCCATGCGTTCCACGATTTCGGCGATCTCCTGGACTTTACCACTGCCCGCAAACAACGCCGCATCGGGGCGCTGGCGCTTGCCCTGAACCAGCGCCACCGCACGCACCCCGGCGGTTTCCGCCAGCAGGCGCAATTCTTCCAGGCTTTCCGCGTAATCGAAGGTGCCGAGATCCAGACTGACCAATACCGCCGTGTTTGCTTCGGTAGTGCTCTCGTGCATTACTCGGCATCTATCGGAATGGTCACGGAACGTGATGGAACAATGGTAGAAATGGCGTGTTTATACACCATCTGGGTAATAGTGTTCTTCAGCAATATCACATACTGGTCGAACGACTCGATATGACCCTGCAACTTGATGCCGCTCACCAGATAAATGGCGACCTGTACATGCTCTTTGCGCAATGTATTCAGGAACGGGTCTTGTAACTGCTGGCCTTTTACGCTCATTTTGTTTGCTCTTTATTGTGATAGAGGGGGCTCACTTTACTGGATTTCCCGGTTATCCGGAAGAGCACCCTGAAAACACCCCCATCCTTGGTGCCGCATTACCAGCCCGATTCACGCTCCGGTGTCGCGGTAATCTTGTGAATGCTCAAGTCTGCGCCGTTAAATTCTTCTTCCGGGTCGAGGCGGATGCCGACCATCTTCTTCATCGCGGCATAAACCGCGTAGCCGCCGCCAAACGCAATGACGATGCCGAGCAGCGTGCCTGTCAGTTGCGCCATGAAGCTCACGCCGCCCAAGCCGCCAAAAGCTTTCAGACCAAAAATTCCCGCCGCAATGCCGCCCCATGCGCCGCACAGGCCGTGCAGCGGCCACACACCGAGCACGTCGTCAATTTTCCAGCGGTTTTGCGTCAGCGTGAACATCCACACAAACAGTCCGCCAGCCACGCCACCGACAACCAGCGCACCCATCGGATGCATCAGGTCGGAACCGGCGCATATCGCCACCAGCCCGGCCAGCGGGCCGTTATGCACGAAGCCGGGGTCGTTTTTGCCAACCCACAAGGCGACCAGCGTGCCGCCCACCATCGCCATCAGCGAATTGACTGCGACCAGTCCGCTGATCTTGCTGATCTCCTGCGCCGACATGACGTTGAAGCCGAACCAGCCCACGGTGAGTATCCACGCGCCAAGAGCGAGGAAGGGAATGCTGGAAGGAGGATGCGCCGAAAGACGCCCTTCCTTGCTGTAGCGGCCGCGCCGCGCACCGAGCAACAGCACCGCCGCCAGCCCTATCCAGCCGCCCATCGCATGCACCACGACGGAACCGGCGAAGTCGTGGAATTCCGCGCCGAATGTAGCATTCAGCCAATCCTGGATGCCGAATCTATGATTCCAGGCGATGCCCTCAAAAAATGGATAAATGAAACCCACCAACACGAAGGTGGCAACAAGCATCGGGTTAAACCGCGCGCGCTCGGCCACGCCGCCGGAAACGATGGCGGGGATGGCGGCGGCAAAGGTGAGCAGGAAGAAAAACTTGACCAGTTCGTAGCCATTCTTCTGCGCCAGATGTTCCGCGCCGGTGAAAAAATTAACGCCATAGGCGATGCTGTAGCCGATGAAAAAATACGCCAGCGTGGAGACGGCAAAGTCGGTGAGGATTTTCACCAGTGCGTTCACCTGGTTTTTTTTGCGCACCGTACCCAGCTCCAGAAAAGCAAACCCGGCATGCATCGCCAACACCATGACGGCGCCGAGCAGAATGAACAGCGTATCGCTACCCGCTTTCAGGTTTTCCATGTCTTACCCCTATGTGAGAACAAACTGAGGAACAGTATGCAATTTCTATTCCATCAATAAGTGATGTTGATTCATAAAGGCTTTGTAATTCTCAGCGCCAGAGCAATACGCATACGCGCGCTAATTTGGTGCGCAGCGACGTGGCGCGCACAAAGACGGAGCGTTCGGCACCGCTCAACCTGCAAGCGTGGTGCGGACGCTGGCGCGCGCGCTCATGCGGGCAAACCATGCGGCCAGATTGGGATGGGCGCTGCGCCAGTCACGCTCGGCTTGGCGCAAATCCAGATAGACCAGGGCGCTCGCCAGCGCAAGATCGGCCAGCGTGATGGAAGCACCCTCGCAGCACTCGCACGTTCCCAATTGATCCGCCGCGTAAACCAATGCACGCGTGATAGCGTTGTTGTTCCGGTCGATATTGCCGGCCTCCTGCTTCTCTGCCGGGCGCGTGCTCTCGGTGCGCACCGCAACTGCGGAATCCATGATGCCATCCGCCAGCGCCTCCCAGCGTTTAACGCGCATGCGTGCTTGCGCATCGTTGCGTGGAATCAGGACAGGGTTGTCGTTCAGGCTGTCGGCGTATTCGGCGATCACCGGCGAATCGAACACGCAGGTTTCATCATCGAGGATCAGCGCAGGGATGCGCCCCAGCGGATTGACCCGCGCCACAAGACTCCCCGGCTCGCGCGGCGGATCGACGACGTAATCGTGCGGGACACTCTTTTCCAGCAGCACCAGGCGCACCTTGCGCACATAGGGGCTGGTGTTGGTGCCGAGCAGTTTCATGGGATGCTCCTTGTGGTCTATATGTTTTTGTTAGGCAGGCATCGCCATTCAATGTCTCACCGCCAGTTCCCTTCTCCCTGGGGAGAGGGGAACAGCGGCAGCCTCTCCAGCGCTTCAGTCATGAGCTGCTTGCGGAGCCGTACTGATTTGCAGCTCGTGAACCTACTTGCGCTTGCACCGATAGACTACCTGAAAACAGCATCATGAATTTTACTGATTTCTTCTCTTTCGGAATCAGTAAAACCAGATGCAGCTGTACTCTCCACCTCGCGCACAGCAGCCAACAAGAGCGCCGTCAATAAAAAAAATTTTTTAGTTCCGCGCATGTCCCGGCGGCACAAGCAATCAGGCAATCAACACAAGGATTCCAAATACAGTGTATGCAACGGTAAAAGCCCAAGGGGCAAAATCATAAAACAGGATTTCATGCAGCCAGTGCTGAATAAAGGAACTTGAATATGCACTGCCACCCGCTGCCTCCCTAGACCGGCTCTCCAACTCGGTAAGCGGGCATATCAAGCCTAGCCATGATTCCGCCATGACGATTCCAATTGCCAGAAGGTGGATTAACCTGAACCACCGGTTCCTGATCCAGCCCCAACGCCAATACCTTCCAGGCAGGATCACAACCAGCCCCAGAACGACGAACGCCACAAACAATGCATGTGTGACGAGAATAAGGTCAGCCAGGATCAGGCGCATGATTTGTTTACTCCCCTCTCCCACGTGTGGGAGAGGGGCTGGGGGAGGGGGAGAGGGAGATAGTACAGCGTATCTGCTCCAACACGCCCTCCAACTGTTGCATGACTTCGTTGTTCCAGAAACGCAGTACTGTATAGCCTTGGCTGCGCAACCACGCATCCCGATGCTGATCATATGCCACCTGTTCGGCATGTTGCCCACCGTCGAGCTCAATAATCAGCCGTTGCTCCACACACAAAAAATCTACAATATAGCGGCCCATGGGTTTTTGCCGCTTAAACTTTAAACCCATGAAGCGATGCGCCCGCAAGTGATACCACAGCCGCTGCTCAGCTTCAGTCTGGTTGGTGCGTAGGGTCTTGGCATTGTTTAGCACTCTCCCTCTCCCGCAAGCGGGCGAGGGGAATATTTTGCTTTTGCCCACCCTATCGCGGTATAAAATATAAAAGGTAATATTCTGTTCGTCGTTTGACGGAAGTTCAATCCAGAGCCGGCTTCTGGTCGCAACCAGCCACACCCTACCCCCACCCCTTCAGCGTCTTTTCCAGCCAGAACAGGCCGACGATGGTTTTGCTGTCGTTGATCTTGCCTTGCCTGATCCACTCCATCGCTTCGACAAGCGACAGCTCGAACACTTCGAGAAATTCGCCGTCATCCAGATTGTGCCCCTGATAAGCAAGGCCACGCGCCAGGAAATACTCGATGTGTTCGTCGGCATAGCCGATAGACGGCCACGCCGTGGTCAGATGTGTCCACTCGGCGGCGACGTAGCCGGTTTCTTCCAGTAACTCGCGCTGCGCGGTGATGAGAATATCCTCGCCGTGATCTATTTTCCCGGCGGGCAGTTCGATGAACTCGCGCTGCGGTGCGTAGCGGAACTGGCGCTCCATCACCAAGTTGCCGTTGTCCAGCAACGCAAGCACGGCGACCGCGCCGGGATGGACGATGTATTCGCGGGTGTGCACCTGTCCGTCCGGCAGGCGCGCATGATCCTTGCGCACCTTGATGAAGTTGCCGTCATAGACCAGCGCCGAATCAAGGCGCGTTTCTTTCAAATCCATTGTTGCTCCTATCTTCGCAGCAAGCAGATCGCACATTAAGTGATTGTGTGTATGGATAGCCTTAGCTTGTCTCGCCGGATTGGCAAACATCTATCAATTTTTGGCAATCATTGATGGCCGGCAAACATTTTACGCCCAGGCAAACCCAAGCGCTGACTCCTTGCGACAAAGGCTTCTCCAGTGTCTCCGGCAAGGCGGCGAGCTCGCCCTCCAACGCCAGGATCAGGGTACTCGGCCAATAGTACTGGGACAGTTGCTGGCGCCACGCAGCGCTTGTCCCAGGCACACTGCGCAGGATAACGATTTGCGGCGGCGTGAGATATTCCTGCAACGCCATCAGCAGACTCATGAAGCCCGCCGGTTGCTGCGCCAACGCCGGGTAATAAAGTTTCAGCGTGCGCTCGGCGGCTTCGAGATAGCCCGTCTCTCCCAACAGATGGCCAAGGCGCTGCAAGGCAAACGCCGCAATGCCATTGCCGGACGGCATGGCGTTGTCATGGCCGGGCTTGAGGCGATGGATGAGTTTTTCGTGGTCGTGACTGGTGAAGAAAAAGCCGCCCTCCTGCTGATCCTCGAACTGTTGCAGCAGCACGTCGGCGAGTGCGCGGGCAAACTCCAGATCAGCCGGGCGGAACTGCGCCTGCAGCAATTCCAGCAGGGCGTCCAGCATGAAGGCATAGTCATCCAGATAGGCATTCAGATGCGCCTTGCCGTCCTTACAGGTTGCCAGCAGGCGGCCGTTCTGCCACAGCGCGGCACGAATAAAATCTGCCGCGTGTTGCGCCGAGACTATCCACGCCGGTTCGTCCAGCATCCTGCCCGCATGCGCCATGCCTTTAATCATCAGTGCATTCCAGCTGACCAGAATCTTTTCGTCTCGCCCCGGACGCACACGGCTGGCACGCGCGGCGAACAGTTTTTGTTGTGCGCTGGCGAGCAGTTGCTCGGCCTGCTCCAGCGGCAGATGGCGCGCTTGCGCTATAGCCTCCAGTGGCTGGGCAACGAACAAATTCCACTGCCGGTTTTCAAAATTGGGCGGCTGATTCAGGCCGTAGTGGGCAGCGGCAATGGCGTACTCTTCCGTTCTCAACAGGCTGGCTGCCTGCTCCGGCGTCCACACGTAAAACTTGCCTTCCTCGTGTTCGGAATCCGCATCCAGGCTCGAGTAAAAACCGCCCTGCGGCGACTGCATCTCGTGCATGGCCCAGCCGGCGATGCCCTGCGCCACGCGCCTGAACGCTGCCTCGCCGGTCAGCGCATGGGCATCGGTGTAAAGCGCCAGCAGCGGGCCGTTGTCGTACAGCATTTTTTCGAAGTGGGGAATGGCCCAACGCTCATCCACGCTGTAGCGGCAGAAGCCGCCGCCCAATTGATCGTGGATGCCGCCATCCGCCATTTTGCGCAGCGTGTGGAGAACCATGCTGCGCGCATCCGTATCTCCGCCGCGCATTGCATGCCTGAGCAGAAACTCCATTCCAGTCGGTTGCGGAAACTTGGGCGCACCGCCAAAGCCGCCGTGGACGGGATCGAAAGCCTGTCGCAATTCGTTGCATACATCATCCAGCGGCGTTTTGCTGAAGCTGACTTGATCCTCCGCACTCGGCAGTGTGGCGCCAAATGCTTGCAGCAGCGATGCATTTTGTCTGGCGATATCATTCCCGCGCGTGCGGTAAAGTTCGGCCACATACTCCAGCACCTGCACAAAGCCGGGCAAGTTGTAGCGCACCTCTCTGGGAAAATACGTGCCGCCGAAAAACGGTGTTTGATCCGGCGTCAGAAACAAGGTGAGCGGCCATCCGCCGCCGCGCTGGGTCAGCATGGCGTGGGCGGCCTGGTAAATATGGTCGAGGTCGGGGCGCTCTTCGCGATCCACTTTGATATTGATGAAGAGCCGGTTCATCACCGCGGCGACCCCGGCATCCTCGAACGACTCATGCGCCATGACATGGCACCAGTGGCAGGCGGAATAACCGATGGAAAGCAGGATCGGCTTATCCTGCTCGCGCGCGCACCTCAGCGCTTCCTCGCCCCACGGAAACCAGTCCACCGGGTTGCCAGCATGCTGCTGCAAATAAGGACTGGTCTCTTGGGCAAGGCGGTTGAGCATGGTTGGTTCAATAAAATTGTTTCGACGTTAACGGCCTTCGCCTTTAGACGAAAGCGTTAATTTATTGAGATTCCCATAATTCATGACAGGCACTCCCTCTCCCGCCGCACAGTTGTGCTATGGATTACCCTCATTGGAGAAGAAGAAAAACATGTAACCTCTGTAGCGCAATATAACTGGCATGGTCAACCCTCCGCTTCCACCAGCCGCAGCGCTTGAAGAATCACATTCAACGCAAAGCCGCGCGATTGCAGGAAGCGTATTTGCCTGGCTTTTTCTTTGTCATCCTGAGGTAACGCGCCGAATTTCCTTTGCCACACTTCACACGCGGCAGCCAATTCACTCTCTTTTAAATCCGGCAATGCATCGCTGATCAATTCTTCCGCAATGCCTTTTTGCCGCAACTCATGCGTGATACGTTGTGTGCCGAAACGGCTGCGCTTGACATGCATCAATTGCGTGGCGGCACGTACATCTGACAACCAACCGCGCGCGATCAGATCATCCAATAGTGCATCCAGATTGACTGACTGCAACTGCTCAGAATCTGCATCGGCTTGCACATGCGGTAACAACTTGCCACGCAGCTCGGCACGGCTGTATTCTCGGCGTGCCAAGTATTGCAAGGCTCGCGTGCGTAAACTTACCTCAGGCTTTTTTCTCACCCGGGTGCCCGGCCATAACCACCCGCTTGGTTGCCGTTGTTTGGCTACCTAGCGGTGTGGCTAGTGGTTCCATCAAAAGTTTTTCGGAGGCTTTTGCGCTCGCTTTTCCACCGGCTTTTTCACCAGCGTCAAGCGGTGCCACGCCAACTGCTGCACGCACTTTGTTTTCAATTTCCCGCGCGACTTCAGGATGTTCGCGTAAGTACTCGCGTGCATTGTCCTTGCCTTGGCCGATCTTGTCGCCCTTGTAGGCGTACCAGGCGCCGGCTTTTTCCACCAGCTTGTGTTGTACGCCGAGGTCGATGATCTCGCCTTCGCGCGATATGCCTTCGCCATACAGAATATCGAACAACGCCTCGCGGAACGGCGGCGCGACTTTGTTCTTTACCACCTTGACGCGCGTCTCGTTGCCGATCACTTCGTCGCCTTTCTTGATCGCGCCGATGCGGCGGATGTCCAGGCGCACCGAGGCGTAAAACTTGAGCGCGTTGCCGCCGGTGGTGGTTTCCGGGTTGCCGAACATCACACCGATCTTCATGCGAATCTGGTTGATGAAAATCACCAGCGTGTTGGAGCGATTGATGTTGCCGGTCAACTTGCGCAGTGCCTGCGACATCAGGCGCGCGTGCAAACCCATTTGCGCATCGCCCATTTCGCCTTCGATTTCTGCCTTGGGCGTAAGCGCGGCAACCGAGTCAATCACCACCACATCCACTGAAGCGGAACGCACCAGCATGTCGGTTATTTCCAGCGCCTGTTCGCCGTTGTCCGGCTGCGAGATCAGCAAATCTTCGACCTTCACACCGAGCTTCTGCGCGTATTGCGGATCGAGCGCGTGTTCCGCGTCGATGAATGCCGCCGTGCCGCCCAGCTTCTGCATTTCGGCGATGACCTGCAAAGCCAGCGTAGTTTTGCCGGATGATTCCGGACCGTAGATTTCCACCACGCGACCGCGCGGCAATCCGCCTACACCCAACGCGATGTCCAGGCCCAAAGATCCGGTAGACACGACTTGTATGTCGCGCGCCACATCATGTTCGCCGAGGCGCATGATCGAGCCTTTGCCGAACTGTTTTTCGATTTGGCTCAGAGCCGCTGCAAGTGCCTTGGTTTTATTGTCATCCATTTGTTTTCCCCTTAAAAAGTAGTGCGTGGATTATGGCACACCAATCTGCACTCGTACAGAACGTTCGTTCTTTTTATGTTTCTAGGCCGTTTCGGTCAATTGACTCAGCAAGTTCACCACTCCCTGCAAAGCGATATGCACCGCTTGGGCGCGCACTTCAGCGCGGTTTCCGTTAATCTGGTGCCGTTGCGCATGAGTCGCGCCGTGTTTGATACCCCACGCAAACCATACCGTGCCGACCGGCTTGTTCGGTGTGCCACCATCCGGCCCGGCAATGCCGCTCACTGCCAGTACAACCTGTGCGGTGCTGTGCTGCAATGCGCCAGCCACCATCTCGCGCACCGTCGCCTCGCTCACCGCACCGTGTTGATTGAGTGTCGCTTCACTCACTCCCAGCATCTGTTGTTTGGCCTGATTAGAATAAGCAATAAAGCCGCGCTCAAACCATGCCGAGCTGCCCGCCACATCGGTAATGGCATACGCCACACCGCCGCCGGTGCAGGACTCCGCAGTCGCCAGCTTGAGACCGTGCGCCTTGAGCAAACCACCTACCTGAGCTGCAAGAATATCCATTTCATCCAACCCCATGCCATTCAACAATGGAAAAGCAATTTAGCCACGGATAATCACGGATAAACCATGGTCTTCATCTGTATTAATCCGTGTGCATCCGTGGCTAATTATCGTTTCTGGGGTCAACCCAGCCCACGCGCCAGATCGGCCTGAATGTCGCTCGCCGCCTCCAGCCCGACCGCAATGCGCAGCATGCCTTCGGTGATGCCCGCTGCCGCGCGCGCTTCCGGCGTGATGCGCGCATGCGTGGTGGTGGCCGGATGGGTGAGCGTGGTTTTGGTGTCGCCCAGGTTGGCGGTGATGGATACCATCTGCGTATTGTCTATCACGCGCCACGCTGCTTCCCTGCCGCCCTTCACTTCGAACGACACGATGCCGCCGCCGGTCTTTTGTTGCTGCATCGCCAGCTGGTGTTGCGGATGCGACGGCAGGCCGGGGTAATACACACGCGCCACATTCGGCTGCACCTCGAGCCACTGCGCTACCGCCAGTGCGTTCGCGCTGTGGGCATCCATGCGTATTTTCAACGTCTCCAGGCCTTTCAAAAATATCCAGGCATTGAATGCGCTCATGGTTGGCCCTGCCGTGCGCAGGAACTGGTACACGCCTTCCATATTCTTCTTGCTGCCCAGCACCGCGCCGCCCAGCACTCGTCCCTGCCCATCGAGGTACTTGGTGGCCGAGTGGATCACGATATCCGCGCCCAATTCCAGCGGGCGTTGCAGGATGGGCGTGCAGAAACAGTTGTCCACCGCCAGCAATGCACCGCTCTTCTTCGCCACCGCCGCAATCGCCGCGATGTCGGACACTTCGGTCAGCGGATTGGACGGCGTTTCCAGGAAAAATAATTTCGTTTGCGGGCGCGCGGCAGCACTCCATTCGCTGACATCGGTGGCGGAAACGAAAGTGGTTTCCACGCCGAATTTTTTCAGGATGCTGCCAAACAGGTTCACCGTCGCGCCGAAGATGCTGCGCGAGGCGACGATGTGGTCGCCGCTCTTCAGCAGCCCCATGCAGCAGGCCAGAATTGCCGACATACCGGAGGCTGTCGCCACGCATTGTTCCGCGCCTTCCATGGCAGCCAGGCGCTCCTCGAACATGGTGACGGTAGGGTTGGTGAAGCGCGAGTAGATGTTGCCCGGCTCTTCGCCGATGAAGCGCGCGGCGGCTTGGGCGGCGTTATCGAACACGAAGCTGGAGGTGAGAAACATCGCCTCGCTGTGCTCGTTGAACTGGCTGCGCACCGTGCCTGCATGCACGGCAAGTGTTTCAGGTTGGTAGGATGGTTCCGACATGCATTGCCCCTTAAAGTATAAAACCCGGATAGCTTGCGCTAACCAGCGACTTGGCTGTCGTCTTTTGACAGCCTAGCCGATTGGCTATGCAGAGCTAAACCGGGTTTCCCGCGCTTTAGCTGTATTTATTACGCGCCCGCAAGCTGTTCCTCAAATCGGCGCAGGTGCAAGCTATCATCTGCCTTCCGATATTGGGTGCCTCTAAAAATCCATATTTCATCCCAACTACTGCGTTGCTCAAAAATTTTCTTGCTTACATATCAACACATATGCGGCGCTACGAAAACTTCCTCGCGCCTTGCATTTGGGCGAACTTTGAATTTTTAGAGACACCAAATTGTCAACCTTCACTGACCGCCAGGTTGAGATCAAGCTGGCTGACATCATGGCTCTTGTTGGCATTTCCGTTTTCGCGTGCCGCCTCAATCTCATCAAGATACTCGGGTGTAATATCGCCGGTGATGTAGTCGCCATCGAAGCACGATGCCTCAAAGTACTGCACAGCCGGATTGGCCTTGCATACTGCCGCCTTGAGGCTGTCCAGGTCTTGATAGACCAGCATGTCCGCACCGATCTCGCGGCAGATTTCCTCATCGCTGCGCCCGGTGGCAATCAGCTCGCGGCGCGAGGGCATGTCAATGCCATATACATTGGGAAAGCGCACCGGCGGTGCGGCGGAAGCGAAGTAAACCTTGCGCGCCCCGGCATCGCGCGCCATCTGCACGATCTCGCGGCTGGTGGTGCCGCGCACGATGGAATCGTCCACCAGCAGAACATTTTTGTTTTTGAATTCCACGTTGACCGCATTCAGCTTCTGCCGCACCGATTTCTGGCGCATTTCCTGTCCCGGCATGATGAAGGTGCGCCCGATATAACGGTTTTTCACGAAGCCCTCGCGGAACGGAATACCCAGTCGAACCGCCAGTTGCAGGGCGCTGGGGCGGCTGGAATCCGGAATGGGAATGACCACGTCAATATCTGCTTGCGGCCAGATGCGCGCAATCTTGTCGGCCAGGTTCTCCCCCATATTCAAGCGCGTCTCATACACCGAAATGCCGTCTATCACCGAGTCCGGGCGCGCCAGATAGACATACTCGAAAATGCATGGGTTGAGCGTGGGATTTTTTGCACACTGCTGGCTGTGGAAATTGCCATCGAAGTCAATGAACACCGCCTCACCCGGTGCGATGTCGCGCAGTAATTTGAAGCCCAGAGTATCCAGCGCCACGCTTTCCGAGGCCACCAGATATTCCGTACCGTGCTCAGTTTGATGGCTGCCTATTACCAGCGGACGGATGCCATAACTATCGCGGAACGCCAGTAGACCATAACCCGCAATCATCGCCACCACTGCGTAAGCACCACGGCAGCGACGGTGCACGCCGGATACGGCAGCGAAAATAGTCTGGACGTCGAGGCGGTATTTTTTGGCCTTTTCCTGCAATTCGTGCGCCAGCACATTGAGCAGCACTTCCGAGTCGGAATTGGTGTTCACATGGCGCCTGTCTTCCAGAAACAGCTCTTCCTGCAACTGTTCTGTATTGGTCAGGTTGCCGTTGTGACCGAGCACAATACCAAACGGAGAGTTGACATAGAACGGCTGTGCTTCGTTGTGGTCGATGGCGGAACCGGCGGTAGGGTAGCGCACATGCGCGATGCCGGCATTGCCTTGCAACACACGCATGTTGCGGGTGCGGAATACGTCGCGCACCAGGCCATTGCCCTTATGCATATGGAACGTGTTGCCGTCCACAGTCGCAATGCCCGCCGCATCCTGCCCGCGATGCTGCAGCACCAGCAAGCCGTCATACAAAATTTGGTTGGCCGGTGTATGCGCAACAACGCCTAGAATGCCACACATGATTTAATCCCGATATTCAATTTTAAATTCAATAATGCACGCGCTGCGCCACACTCTCCGGCAGCCAACCTTTAGCCGCCAGCGCAACATTTTCCAACGGTTTGCTCAACGCTGCATTGCGCCAGAACGGTTCCTTCGGCAAGCCGGTCAACCCCGCCAGCAACACCAGCGCCAATACCATCAGCACACCGCGCAACACGCCGAACAGCCCTCCCAACAAGACATCCATCCATCCCAGCCCAACCCACTTGACCAGTTTCGACAGCAGCCATGCCACAATGCCCCCAATAATCAAGATGCCGATGAACAATGCGGCGAAGGCCACGGCAGTCCTGACGGCTTCCGCACCCAATGCGGCAGGCATGTAAGGCGCGACTTTGGCGGCAAACAGGCGCGCCACGATAGCGGCAGCCACCCAACAGAGCAGCGACAACACCTCATACACCAGGCCGCGCCACCATCCCAGCAATGCCGATAATGCAACAATCGCGATGACGGTGTAATCAAACCAGGTCATTATTGTGCCGGGCTTACGTCCGGATGCAGCCCCTGCGCCTCGAGCTTATGGCGCACCTTGTCCGCTGCTTCGCGCGTGGCATAAGGCCCGGCGCGTACACGAGTCTTGTTACCCGCCTTCTCGGTATAAGCCTTGATGCCCTGCTTGCTCAGATTCTCTTTCCATTTATGCGCAGTCTCGGCTTTGGTAAATGCGCCGATCTGCACCACAAAATTTTGCTGCGGCTCAGCCTGTGCTTGTTCAACAGGCTTGGCAGGAGTCTGTTCCGGTACAGTTGTATCAGATTTCTTCGGGGCGGACATAGGCTTGTTTTCTGGTGCCTTTGATGCTGCAACCACTTGCGATGCAACGACGGCTGGGCTGGCGATTACGGGAGCGGGAACAGGGGTGGAAAACGTAGCGGCAGGCGCGCTCGCGGACGACAAACCAATTTTGGGAACAAACTCACCGGCCTTGTCCTTGTCGGGAATGCGCAACTCGATGTCCTGCCCCACCGGTTTGGGTTCGCTATCCAGCAGCATGGGCAGCAACACCACGATGACGGTGGTCAGCGTCACAGCGCCGATCAACCTGCGTCTTGCCTTCCGCTTCAGGCTGGCCTCATCATCCGTCAACTGTTTTGCCATCGCGTATTCCCGCAAAAATCAAACGTAGCGCAAGCCGCGCGCGCGCATCACTTCCGCTACCGTATAGAATGAACCAAAGGCCGCAATTCTATCATTTTCGGAAGCCTCATTGCAGGCATGCTGCAAGGCATCTGTTGCCGAGGCAAATGTCAGTATTGCCCCTTTCACCCCCTCCGCATCCAGCACCAAAACCAGTTCGGCGGCGGTTGCCCCGCGCGGCGCGTGGATTCCCGCCACCAGCCATATATCCACCTGATCCCTGAGCGCGCGCACCACACCGGCCATATCCTTGTCCCTGAGCATGGCGAACACCGCATAAGTGCGCGGACAGGGCGGCAGGTTGGACAGATTCTGCGCCAGCGAGCGCGCCGCATGGGGATTGTGCGCCACATCCAGAATCAGCATCGGCTTGCCCGGCACCACCTGAAAACGCCCCGGCAAAGTGACTTCGACCAACCCGCGCCGCACCGCATCCATGCCCACCGGCAATTTACCCTTGAGCGCATCCAGCGCCGCCAGTGCCGCGCTGGCGTTGTGCAACTGGAACGCGCCGCGCAGGGCGGGATAGGGCAATGAATTGCGCGCGCCAACTGTGCTGCGGTGGTTCCACTGTTTTTTTCCCTCGCCCGCTTGCGGGAGAGGGTGCCCGAAAGGGCGGGAGAGGGAATGCACGATGGAAATCGTGTGTGCTACATCAATACCACCCTCTCCCCCTGCCCCTCTCCCGCCAGCGGGCGAGGGGAGCAGGTTCTCTGTAAACGAAAACTCCTTCCCGATCCGCAAAAGCTTCGCCCCGATTTTCTCGGCATGATCTGTAATCGCCTGCGGCATATCCGCATCTGCAAAAATTGCCACCTTGCCCGTACGAAAAATTCCTGCCTTTTCATAGGCAATCTGTTCACGCGTGTCGCCCAGATAATCGGTATGATCTATGTCCACATTGGTAACCACCGCGCAATCGTTGTCGAACACGTTCACTGCATCCAGCCTGCCACCCAGCCCTACTTCGAGAATGGCAACCTCCACCTTATGCGCGATGAAACACTGCATCGCCGCCAGTGTGCCGAACTCGAAATAGGTTAACGGGGTGTCGCCACGCACCTGCTCAATTTGCGCAAACGACGCACACAACTCCACATCACTCGCCTGCTTTTTTGCTATGCGCACACGCTCGTTGTAATCCAGAAGATGCGGCGAGGTATAGCAACCGACACGGTATCCAGCGGCGTGCAACATGCTTTCCAGCATCGCACACACAGAGCCTTTGCCATTGGTGCCACCGACCACGATGATGGGGAAATCAGGCTGGAGATTCAGCCGCTGCTTGACCTGCGCCACGCGCTCCAGGCCGAGCGCGATGGTCTTGGGGTGCAGGGATTCGAGGTAGGTTAGCCAGCCGTGTAAATTCATTTTCCGGGCGAATCGCGGTGTCGCGTGCTCGCTCATTCCTCGCCTACCATCAAGGTATGTCTCATTATTCGCTGCGCGGCTCCTTGCGCTTCATCCCGGAAAATGAATTTCCAGAAACACCCGGCGCAATGCGCGTTGCTTATTGGTATCTAAGCTCTAAGCCAGTTTGAAGCTATATTTTGCTCTGCTGTCCTTTTCAACCATCCCATCTTCCACCGCACACTTCCATGCTTCTGAAAAATATTCTTGCTCAGATGGAGTGTAGTTCATACCTTGCAATACAACCGGGATAGTAGCAACAACATGCTTAGTGCCTGTTTCAATAATAAGAACATTCATGACTCAGCCTCTCAAGGTAATCGCGAGTTCAAGTTTGAAGTGCAACGCCTGACTTGAAGAATACCTGACTGGGTGTTTTGTATTCAAGCCTTTTTCTGGGTCGGTTGTTCAATCGTTCCATTGCCGTATCAATCTCCTTCTGTGTAATGGTGGTGAA
>CAITJF010000129.1 GCA_903892645.1 uncultured Nitrosomonadales bacterium
CCGGCTTATGTGGATGTGAAAATTCGTGATGTGATGAAGTTGCCGCGCGCTTTGTCGCGGCTGATTTAACCCTCTCCCCCAGCCCCTCTCCCGCAAGCGGGAGAGGGGCTGGGGGAGAGGGTGGTTGATAAAAAAGGGGAAAGCATGGCCGCAAAACCGGGTGAACGCAAATTGCAAATCCTGCAAACCATTGCCGGAATGCTGGAACAACCCAAGGGCGAAAAGATCACCACCGCCGCGCTTGCCGCCAAGCTGGATATTTCCGAAGCCGCGCTGTACCGCCACTTCGCCAGCAAGGCGCAGATGTACGAGGGCTTGATCGAGTTCATCGAGCATACCGTGTTTGGGCTGGTGAACAAGATCGGTGCCGAGGAAACCAGCGGGCTGAAACAGGTCGAGAGCATCCTCGCCATGCTGCTCGGCTTCGCGCAGAAAAATCGCGGCATGACGCGCGTGCTGATCGGCGATGCGCTGGTCAACGAGGATGAGCGCCTGCAACAGCGCATCAATCAATTGTTTGACCGCATCGAAACCACGCTCAAGCAGGCTCTGCGCATCGCCGCGACACAGGGCGAC
This sequence comes from uncultured Nitrosomonadales bacterium, assembly GCA_903892645.1. Lineage (GTDB taxonomy): Bacteria > Pseudomonadota > Gammaproteobacteria > Burkholderiales > Gallionellaceae > CAITJF01. Next base: position 577 of record CAITJF010000129.1, read on the forward strand.
CTGGACGCCGGCATTGATGCGGGGGCGCATGCCAACGTGCTGCTGTGTTATGTCATCGGACGCTGGCAACAGTTCGGCAAGAGCGGCTTCACGCGCGACCCGATGGCGCAATGGCCGCAACAGTGGGCAATCCTGTCCTGTAAATAATTCAGCTCATCACCATGATCCTGATCCTCTCCTCCAACACCGACCAGCAGGGCGCCGACTACCGGCAACTGATGACGCATCTTGCCGGGCTGCCGGGCATAAAAACGCGCGTGCATATCGAGCACGGCATTGAGCAGACGCTGACCGAGATTTACCTCGTCGGCAGCACCAAGCAACTGGACATTGAGGACATGCAGAGCCTGCCCTGCGTCGAGCGCGTGGTACGTGTGTCGGAAGAGTACCGCATCCTCGGGCGACACAAGGATGATCCGCGCCCGGCGCATTTCGAGTACAACGGCGTGCGCTTCGGGCAGGACACGCTCAACGTGTTTGCCGGGCTGTGTGCGGTGGATTGTCCGGAGCATGTGGAGCTGATGCTGAAGGCCTTGCGCGACAACGGCCAGGTGTGCACACGCATGGGCGCCTACAAGCCGCGCACCAGCCCGTATGCCTTTCAGGGGCACGGCAAGAATTGCCTGCCGTACGTGTTCGAGCTGGCGGGCAAATACGGCATGAAGGTGATCGCGATGGAGATCACCCACGAATCGCACCTCGACGAAATCCGCGCCGCACTGCAGCAGACCGGCAATGCCACCGGCGTGATGCTGCAAATCGGCACGCGCAACACGCAGAATTTCGAGCTGCTGAAAATCGTCGGGCGCCAGCAGGAATTTCCGGTGCTGCTCAAACGCGGCTTCGGCATTACGCTGGATGAATCGCTCAACGCCGCCGAATACCTGGCGAGCGAAGGTAACCGCAACGTGGTATTCGGCCTGCGCGGCATGAAGACCAACATGGGCGATCCGCACCGCAATCTGGTGGACTTCGCGCATGTGCCGGTGGTCAAACGCCTGACCCGGATGCCGGTGTGCATCGATCCCTCGCACTCGGTCGGAACACGCAGTGCCGCGCCGGACGGCATTCTTGATGTGATGCACATCACCGCACAAGGGGTGATGGCCGGCGCCAACATGGTGCTGGTAGATTTTCACCCCGCTCCCGCCAAGGCGCTGGTGGACGGCCCGCAGGCGCTGTTGCTGAAAGAACTGCCGCACTTCCTTGAAGATGTGCAGATTGCGCGTGAGGCGTATTTGAAGCGGGTAGTGTTGTCGCAACGTTTTGTGCAGTAATCCAAACTTGTATTCCCCGTACTCTTGGCACATGGAACAACGCATTAGTGCGGTTTTGGTTTTAGCACAGCGCGTCGGCTTTGTTTTTCTATGCCGTAATACTCCGCTGTCTTGTTGCGGGAATAGGCACAGGGTGTGCGGAGCAAATTTACTCCACAGCAAGAACAAGTATGTTTAAAACAGTTTTCGCCATGCAGTCCAAATACCTTTCGAATTTCTTGTGGTTCCTGTTGCTGTATGCCTTGGTCATTTCGGCTTTGTTGGGAGCGGGCGAGGAAAAATTCGAGCATCTGCATCTGGTGCTGGATATCAGCAATGCGATGCTGTCGCTGCTGTTGATGCTGTTTCTGTTGGGCGAGCAGTATCAAATCCAGCCGAATGTGCGGGAATATCTTGCCATCGGTTTTGGCATCGCCGCAGCGACAGAGTTATTGCATGCCCTGATCGGTATCGAGTGGGGTGGCTGGTTTGCATGGATACAAATTTATTCCGGCACGTTGCGCCCCGCCACTTGGCCACCTTCTACCTATGTGCTGCCGCTTGCCATGGCGTGGACCTTCTGGCTGGCGAAGCGCAAGTCTGCGCTGCGGCCAGCTTTGTTCGCAGCGGGGATCGCGCTGTTGACTGCAGGGTTGTTTGCCCTGTCGCTCATGCTGCCGCGCTATGTGGATACCGGCATACTGGGAATCCAGCGCCCGACACAGGTGCCGTTGTTGCTGCTATGGGCTGGTGTCATCGCCGCCTATTGGCGCGAGCGGCATACCAACCCGCTATATGAGGGATTGGCGCTGATGGGGGTGCTGCTGTTTCTGTCCGATCTGTGCATGTTGTATTCCACGTCACCGCATGAAAAATTTACCATGATGGCGCACGCCGGCAAGATGATCGCCTATACCCTGCTGCACGTGATCCAGATGCGAATTGCAGCGGAGGATAGCCGGGGGCGCAGTGCGGCTGAATCCGCACTGTTTTTGGAAAAGGAGTGCTTGCAGGCCACGCTGAATGAGTTGCGGCATCAGAAATTTGCATTGGATCAACACGCCATCGTCGGTATTGCCGATGTGCACGGCACAATTACCTACGCCAATAAAATGCTCTGTGAGATTAGTGGTTATTGGCGAATTTTAGGATGAAGTGCAATTTTGAGTAACGCAGGTCAGGTGGGCGAGATGCGGTAGTATCCGTGCCTTTTGACCGGCAAGTCGAAATTACA